>CAZRSI010000018.1:1542-15928 GCA_964602575.1 uncultured Anaerolineae bacterium | reverse complement strand
TCGAGACCGTTGCCGTTGAGAGAGAGGTCGCTGCCAGGCCCGTTGCCGGATTGAATCTGGAGCCTGTTGAAGAGCGCATGATTATCTGGACGGGGAATATCTCCCTGATCGTGACGGACGCAGGGGAGAGCCTGGAGCAAGTCGAGGGCATCGCCAGGGACCTGGGGGGCTACGTGGTCAGTTCCAGTTCCTGGTACCAGGGGGAGCAACTGCGGGCCCGCCTGACCATCCGCGTGCCAGCCGAAGAATTCGACGCGGCCATGGCGCGCCTCACAGATCTGGCCATCAGGGTTGAGAGCAGAAACATCTCCACCCAGGATGTGACCGAAGAATACACCGACCTCGACGCCCGGCTGCGCAACCTGGAGGCCACCGAGAAGGAATTATTAGAGCTTCTCACTGAGGTGCGCGAGAGGACGGGCAAGGCCGAGGATATCCTGGCCGTGCATCGGGAGGTCTCCAACATCAGGGGGCAGATCGAGCAGGTCAAGGGCCGGATGCAATATCTGGAGAAGATGACGGCCATGGCTACCATCAACATCGAGCTGATCCCCGACGTGTTGGCCAAGCCCCTTGTAGTGGCCGGTTGGCGACCAACCGGCACCGCCGCCAATGCCCTGCGAACCCTGATCAAAACCCTTCAGTTTATTGTAGATGCCGCTATCTGGCTGATAATCTACGTCCTGCCCATCCTGATCGTGATTGCCATTCCCTTCTTCATCGTTTGGATGGTCTGGCGTCGGCGAAAGAGAAGAAGAACAGCGGGTGGGCACGATTAACGGATCGAGTGAATCTGCAAACCCTGCTCGTCCGCGTTCCAAACTCAGTGCAGGTCAGAGGCCGGCCTCACCCTCCAAGGGATAAAAGACAACAGACTCTTGAACAGGGCCACTTCTTCTTCGCTGAAGGTTCCCAGCAGGATCAGGGCCAGGAGATAGACCAGGCCACTCAAGGGAATAGCCAAAACAAGACTTGTATAGCGCAACAACCCCAGCAGGCTGCCCATCAATGCAGCTGCTAGGAATGGCCGCCAGAGTAACCTCCCCCAGGGAACGGGACCCAGATGCTTGCGCAGACAATAGTAGAAAGGCAAGAGCAGAGCCAGCTCGGAGAAGAGGTGGATGAGGGCCGAAGCGCGATAGCTGTAAACGGGGATAAAGACCAGGTTGGCCACCACGGTGAAGGCCAGGCCGAGGGCAAAGGCTTTGGTCAAGAAGCGTTGCTGGTTCAAGGCGATGAGGACGTAGTGGGTGATGCTATTTATGAAGCCCACCGGTATGGACCAGATCATGAGTTGCAGGGCAATGCGCGAGTGGGGAAGATACTGGGAGCCACCCAGGAGATAGACCAAAGGTTCGGCCAGAACGGTGGTCACCATGGCAATGGGTAGGGCGACGATGACCAACAAACGAATGGACAGAAGATAGGCCCTCATCAAAGAGTCCTTGGCCGAGGCAGCATAGCGCGACATGATGGGGAAGACGGCGATGGTGAAAGAGGCGGGCAGGATATTCAGGGCATCCAGGAACTTGTAAGCCACGCTGTACAGCCCGACAACCGTGTTTCCTCTCATCGTCTCCAGCAGCGCCACATCTATTTTAAAGAAAAAGGTGGAGAGAAGGTTATTAAGCATCAGCGGCCAGGAGAGGCTCACCATCCAGCGCTGCAGGGAGAAATCGAGTTCAAAGTGTGGCCGGAAGCAGTGACGGCCCAGCAGGTAGAAAAGGATGACTGCGGTGATGATGTTGATCACAATGGAGAGCCCCGCCAGGCCAACGAAGCCCAGGCCGAGCAGCAGGACTAACGTGCCCAGCACGACTTTGAGCACCGTGGTCACCGTGGTGATGGCCGCCGGGTACTCCATCTTCTCAAAAGCGTTGAAGACGGCGGTGAAACCATTGGCCAAACTGCCGGGGATAAGGCCCATAGCCAGCAGCACCATGGCGGCGATGGTATCGCTTGCCAGGGGCCGAGTGAGCTGGCGCGCGCCGATGAAGATGGCCAGAAGCGGCGCGGCGATGACGATGAGGATCAGGCGCAGGATGGTGGTGTTGGCCAAGTATTTGTTGCCCAGCGCGCGGTTCTTGGCTACCTCCCGCTGCAGCAAGATGTTCAGCCCAAAGGTGGTGAAAATATCCAGCCACACCCAGATAGTGATGGCAAAGTAGTACTTCCCGGCATCGTCGGGGCCCAGGATGCGCAGCATCAGGGCCGCGAAGGCAGTCTCTATGAGCTTGTTCGCCAGCTGAAGCACGATGGGAGCCAAGCTGTTTTTAGCCACCCGTGCGGCGTCGGAGTCCTCGATCCCCTCTCGATAAAAGCGTCCCCAAAACCAGTACCCCAACAGCAAGATGAGCACCAGCCCGGCCATGAAGCTGACGAACAGCCCCAGCTTAAAGGACATGGGCGTGTATTTAAAACGCACCGTCCACTTACCCGCCGGAAGGAAGACCGAGCGGAAATTGCCGTCGGCCCGATGGATCTCCAGCTCTTGTTCCTCTTCCTCCCCTGTCCCCTGGGGACGATAGAAGGCTTTCCAGCCAGGGAAGTAGCTGTCGGCCAGGACAAGGAATCCCGGCTCTCCCAGTTCCACATCAATGAACACTTCGTTGGAGGTGTAGGAAGTAACGGTTGCAGGTCGCAGGTCGCAAGTCGCAGGCTTGACGTTTGACGTTTGACGTTTGAGCTTTGCCCCTTGCCCCTCGAGAATTACCCAGCGGCGTGGGTCGTAGGTTCGTAACGCTTCTGCCACATCGTCCGTCACGATGGCACAACTCGCAGGCAGGGAAAAAGCGCGGGGCATACAGCCCTCGTTGCGATAGACCCGCACCTCTCCGTCGTACACCAGGGTGTACTTAGGGCTCTCGATCCCCTGGGTGGTGATGACGTACTTGACATTGAGCAGGTCCAGAAGGGGCGAGTCCAGAGCTTGGCGTTGGTTGGTGTAGATGGGAGCAATACGGTTGTATAGAAGCTCGGTCTGAGCATAGATGAAACCCATGTAATCAGTGTACTGCTTGGGGATGATGGAGTCGTAGCCGCGTACGTCGTGGAGATCATAGAACATGCCCACGTTGGCGTTGAAGGTTTTTTCGCCGGGGGCGTTGTAGGTGGTGACACGGTATAGGCTCTTGTCCTGCTGCAGAAACTCCACCACCGGCGGTTTGAAGTCGAGCAGCTTGGGATCGGCGGCGGGATTGAAACCGTAGCCGAAAACGAAAGCATCCAGGATCAGGACCAGCAGAGCCAGAGGCTTCCACACCTCATACCCGCCCAGGCGGGGGGAGCGTTGGACGAGAAGCAACACGGCCCCGCTGGAGGCCAGAAACAGCCCGAAGATGAGCAGGTTACGGAACTCGTAGGAGTAGAACATCCGCCCGTCGGCGAAGGCCTCGGGGGCCTTGGCCAGGCTTAGCATCGCCCGCCTAGCGAGGGGAATCACCCTGTCTGGGAAGAGAAGGCTGAGGGTCAGAGCGGCTACCAGCCCCAGGCCGGCCAGGACGGCCATCCATCCCAACTTACGAACAACTTTGATCGCCGAAGGTCTCCTGAGCGAGGCGGAAGGGGCTCGGTCGGGAGACCCTCGCCCATCATGGGACTTGCGAGCAATTCTGCAACCCGCAATCCGCAATCCGCAAAGATGATGCGCCCCGATACCCGCCAGCACAGCTACGCTGAGCGTGTAAGGGAATATCCAGCGGAACGGCGAGTGCAATTGCTTGATACCGGGCAAGAGGTAGAAGAGCACGGCGTAAAGAGGCGTACCAAAGACAAAAGCTAGGGAGATAACGGCCAAGCCAGCGAAAATCCAGGTGTACTTATTGCGCCGCCTGAAAACGGCGATCAAGGCCAATATTAGCGGCAAAATACCAACGTAGCTGCCTCCTTCGACGTAGTTCTTGATTCCCCAATAGATAGTGTTGATCCGGTCGCCATAATAATTCCGAGTCACTGGCACTACCTGATGGCTGAAAACGTCGAGGTAGCTATGATGGCTTGGATTGCCGAAGAAGTCGGGGACAATAAAGGCAATGAGGCGACGAAGAGGATAGGCCCAACCCACCACCTGTTGGTAGCTGGCCGAGCCCTGTCGGAAGCTCGTGTTCACCAGTTCGTACAGCGGGATCAGTTGCACCGCTCCCAAGGCCAGGCCCAGCACGACCATGACCATCAACCAAAACAAGGTTCGCCCCAGCCCACCGATGCGCCCAATTCCTGATTTGCCGATTTGCAAAAGCCTGGCCACAGTGTATAAGCCCATGACCAACAATACGTAGTAGGAAATCTCTATATGGCCAGCCAGAAGCTGAAAACCGAGAGCCGCAGCGCCAAGGATAACATAGAGGATTGGAGGAGAGGCATTCCCTTGATTCTCCCCCACCCTCTTGATAATTAGCTCTATCATCGCCAGAAGCAGGGGCAGCCAGGCGGCAGCAGCGATGATCATGGTGAATACCACGCTGACGATCATAAAGGCACTGAACATGTAGGTGATGGCGGTCACAGTGGCCCCAAATCGCCCCAAGCCTATCACCCGAGCGTAGATAAAAGCGAACAGGCCAGCCAGGAAAAGTTGCAGGACGGTGAAATAACCGTAGGCGCGGGCGATAGGCAAGACGTAGAAGAGGATACTGAAGGGGTACAGTGCTGAATGTTGGCCCGCAGCTAGAAAGGGTACGCCAGCGAAGATGTATGGGTTCCAAAGAGGGATCTGGTGGGCTTTGAGGGATCGGATGATAAAGAGTTTCCATGCGTAATTCTCCAGGATCAGGTCGCTGAGGAGTTCGTTGTGGGGCACGGAAATGCCGAGTTCATTGGCAAAGGAGCGCCAGGGTTCAAAGGTAAAAAGGTTATCGGCTGGCAGGAGAGTCTTGCCGCCGAAGGTCACTGGCCCGAAGAAAAGCACTGCCAAGCCGAGCAAACCGGTGATAATCAGTACTGAAAGCCCATTTCTACGCATCGTTTGAAGTCCAGGATTTGTAATTTGAAGCTATCAAGATTATACTATGGGCAAGGCAAAAGGTCAACAGTGAGGATCACCAATGCGTTTCGCCTTTTCCACAGGTTCCCTCTACACCTATGGTCTGGACCGCGTGTTTGCCCTGGCCGCTGAGGCCGGCTTCGATGGCATCGAGGTGCTAGTGGATCCGAGATTCGACACCCGCCAGCCGGCCTACCTGCGGCGATTGATGGAGCGCTACAACCTGCCTATCTTGAGCGTCCACACCCCCTTCCGACCACAACGGCTGCCGGCCTGGCCTCGAAATCAGCCAGAGAGTATCACTGCCACAGCGGAAATCGCCAAGGCTGTGGGCGCGGAGGTGGTCATTGTCCACCCACCCTACTGGAGGGAAAGGGCTTACCTACGCTGGTTGCGCAACGAACTAAGAGCCTGGCAGCGGGCCCACCCCGATCCGGTGATCGCCGTGGAGAACATGCCGCTGAAATGGGTCCGCTGGTGGCCATTTGCACCACTGGAGATGTGGCACATGAACCAGTTAGAGGAATGGGAAGCGTTCCCTCACTTGAACCTGGACACCACCCACCTGGGGACGAAGGGGTTGGATCCACTGGCGGTCTACGAGCGCGTGCGGGAGCAAGTGGTACACGTACACCTGTCCAACGCCCGCCGGGAGGGGAGGCGCGTGCAAGAGCATCGCCGTCTGGAAGATGGTTTCCTGCCCCTAGGCCCGTTCATACGACGGCTGGCTCAGGATGGCTACGATGGCATTGTCACAGTGGAACTGCACCCAAACGCCTTGGAAGCAGAGAATGAAGAGAAAGTGCGACTCCACCTGAGACAGCAGATTGCCTTTTGCCGACAGCACGACCTGACCGTCGTCCACAAACCCCTCTGGCAGGCAGTGCTGCATCACCTCGCCCGCCGACTCAATGAGGCCAAGATGGCCTACAAAGTCGTCGGTGGGGCTGCGGCCGCGCTGCAGGGCGCCCCGGTTTTAGTGAAGGACCTGGACATCGAAACAAGCGCTGAGGACGCCTATCGTTTCCAGAACCTATTCGCCGACCACGTTGTGGAGCCTGTGGCCCTGCGCGAGAGCGAAGCCTACCGTTCCCACTTCGGCCGCTTTGACTTCGATGGGGTGGCCGTCGAAGTCATGGGCGACATACACCGGCGGGAGGGGGAGCGCTGGGTGCCCACCGCAGCCAGGACGGAGACCACGGTGGAATTGGACGGCGTGCCTGTGTGCGTCTCCTGGCTGGAGGAGGAAACGCTGGCCTACATCCGGCGGAGGCGATTGGACCGTGCGGCTCAATGCTTGCCTCACTGTGACCCTGATCGGCTGCTGGCTTTGCTGCGGGGTGAGAAAACAGCAGACGTGTTACGAGCGCCTTAGTCTACTGCTTGACAAGCAAGGCTCAATGGGTATAATTAGAGCAACGAGAGGGACGATGAATAAGGAAAAGGAAACCGGGGTAGCCATAGATACATGCCAAACGGCCTGGGGTTGGGTGGGGATAGCCAGTTCCCCCTACGGACTTCTGGCCCTTACCTTGCCCCAACCCACCCAGGAGAGAGCCCTGGAACCACTACTCGAACGCCGGGGGGAGGAGCCATGCTACAATGATCCAAGGCTTAACCGCTTGAAGAAAAAACTGCAGCAGTACTTCGACGGTCAGCGCGTTGTCTTCGACGAGCCTTTGGACCTGACAGGGGCAACACCTTTCCAACGCCGGGTTTGGCTGGCAGTACGAGACATCCCCTACGGGGAGACCCGCTCCTATGCCGACATAGCTCGCCAAATTGGCTCTCCACGGGCGGCGCGCGCCGTGGGGCAAGCCATGGCAGCTAACCCCGTGCCCATTGTCGTGCCCTGTCACCGTGTAGTGAGCAGCGATGGCGGTCTGGGTGGCTTCGGAGGCCCTCTGGACCTCAAGCGCCGCTTATTGGAAATGGAGGGAGCATTCAAATAGCAAATACAGGTGATGTTTTATTGAGCGGCTTCGCCACCCAATAAAACCCTTCGTGAACGAGTGGAGCATCGAACAGAAACTGGGAGAGACAGAACCAATGCGCATCGGCATCGACGCGCGGTTGGTCTACTACAGTCAAGCTGGGATCACTCAGTATACCCTTCGCTTGATTCAGGGACTTGCCGAAATAGATCGAGAAAATGAATTTATCATCCTACAAAGCCGTAAGGATAAGCACACCATCGTTGTTGATAAGCCCAACTTCAAGCGGGTATCCCTCTGGACGCCGAGCCATCACCGTTTGGAACAATACACCCTGCACTTAGAAATCTCGAGGCTCGAACTGGATGTCCTGCACAGCCCCGACTTTATCCCCCCTTTTCACAGCAACTGCAAATCCATTATTACCATCCACGACTTAGCCTTCCTTCTGTATCCCCACTTTCTCACCAGGGAAAGCGCCCGATACTATGGCCAGATTGATCAAGCTGTGAAGCGAGCCGATCACATCATCGCTGTTTCTGAAAGCACCAAACGAGACACCACCCGCTTGCTGGGCGTGCCTGAACATAAGATCACCGTCATTTACGAATCAGCCAACCGTATCTATCATCCCGTCAATGACCATGAAATTCTCGAACGGACCAAAGACAAATATCGTATCAACGGCGATTTTATCCTGTTCGTAGGCACTATCGAGCCACGCAAGAATGTGCCTACACTTCTCAGGGCTTACAGACAGCTGCTGGACAACTACAAGGCAGACGTGAAATTGGTCATAGTGGGCCGGCGGGGCTGGCTTTCCGATGAAGTTTTCACCTTGGTGGACCAACTCAAATTGGGCGATGATGTCCTCTTCCTCGGCCGAGTGCCAAGCCAGGATTTGCTCTATCTTTACAACGCTGCTCAACTCCTGGTGCAACCCTCCTTCTACGAGGGCTTCGGCCTACCCCCTCTGGAGGCCATGGCCTGCGGCACGCCAGCAGTGGTCTCAAATGTTTCGTCACTACCAGAGGTGGTAGGAGACGCCGGGATCTTGGTAGACCCTCAAGAGGTTTCGGGACTAGCCGTGGCTATCTGGCGGGTCTTGACTGATTCCGCCTTACGAAACGATTTGATCGCGAAAGGGCTAAGGCGAGCCAAATGCTTCTCCTGGAAGAAAACAGCGCTTCAGACCCTAGAGCTCTACCAACGTGTCGGCCAGAGTAACTGATTGATGCGAATACTATTTCTCACTCCTCAACTTCCTTATCCTCCCCGTCAGGGCACCACCTTAAGAAACTACAATCTGATAACCAACCTGGCAACCCGCCACGAGATTCACTTGCTTTCCTTCGTGCACTCTCAGGACGAAATCTCCCAGGCAACTCCGCTGCGCCAACACTGTCAGCATATCGAGACCGTTCTGGCTCCTAGCCGTTCCCCGTGGAAGCGTTTCCTCTCCCTGTTCCTCTCCCCTTTACCCGACATGGCCCTTCGCCTGCCGTCGGCGGAGTTCGGGGCTAAGTTGAAAGCCTGTCTGGAACGCGAATGGTTCGATGTGGTCCAGGTTGAAGGCATAGAGATGGCACAGGCTTGGATGGGTTGGAAGTTGGATCACGAGGCTGGATTACCACCATTAAACGTCAGGCGTCAGACGTCCAATATCCAATATCCAATATCTATTTTCGACGACCACAACGCCGAGTATGTGCTGCAAAAGCGAGCTTTCGAGACCGATATTCGACACCCTACGCGTTGGATTGCCGCTTTTTACTCCTTCATCCAGTGGAAAAAGCTCAGTCGTTATGAGGGCATGATCTGCCAACTGGCCGATGGGGTAGTGGCTGTTTCCGAAGCCGACAAGCAAGCTCTCCAGCGCCTGGTGCCTGGATTGGAAGTAACCGTTGTCCCAAATGGCGTGGATATCGAATTCTATAATGCCCAGACTTCAACAGCCAACTCCCAACTCGCCATGGGCTATCGCTCCTTAGTTTTCACCGGCAAGATGGATTTCCGCCCCAATGTGGATGCTGTCCTCTGGTTCTATCGAGAGGTTCTGCCTCTGATACAGAGAGAGGTGCCGGACGTGCATTTCTACATCGTTGGCCAGAGTCCCCATCGCCGCGTTCTGCACCTGGCCGATGACCCGGCAGTGATTGTCACTGGCTATGTGGACGATGTACGACCCTACATAGCTGGCGCCACTATCTATGTGGTACCCTTGCGTATCGGGGGCGGTACTCGCCTGAAGGTGCTGGAGGCCATGGCCATGAGCAAGGCCATTGTCTCCACCTCGTTGGGTTGTGAGGGCTTCGAGGACCTTATCTCTGGCCAGCAGTTGCTTCTGGCCGATACTCCGGAGGAGTTTGCCCGGCGGGTGATCGAGCTTCTGGACGATGCCCCCAGGAGGGAAAGGCTGGGCCGGGCCGCCCGGCGGTTCGTTGAGGAGAGGTACGACTGGAGGATCATCGTACCTCGACTGGAGCAACTCTACGAACTATACAGCCAGAGGAGCCACTAACTTAACGAGGAAGTCAAGGGAAATGAGGACAAGACGCCAGCAAGTCCGATTGCTCCTTCTGCGTCTGATACCGAACTTGATCAAACCTTTCGAGCGAGCAGACCACTCTAGCCATATGTCTCCCCGCTCAATTCTCCTCATCCGCCCTGATCATCTGGGTGACGTTCTCTTTACCACTCCCGCCATCAGGCTGCTGCGAGAGACTTTTCCTCAAGCTTGTATCACTTACCTCATCGGCCCTTGGTCCAAAGCCATCGTTGAGAATAATCCCAATGTTGATGAAATCGCCCTCTGTCCCTTCCCCGGTTTCACCCGGCAGAGAAAACGGTCTGTATTCGAACCTTATGAGATTCTTGCGCAATACGCCAAACGCTTGAGACAGAAAAGCTTCGACTTGGCCATAATCCTGCGCTTCGACCACTGGTGGGGGGCACTACTGGCCTATCTAGCCGGTATCCCTCGCCGAGTGGGTTATGACATTGCCGAAGTTCGACCCTTTTTGACCGACATCGTCCCGTATTCGCCCTATCGCCATGAGGTGGAGCAAAATCTGACCCTGGTGGGACGGGTGACAGGTGGTAAGCCTGGGCACGATCGAGACAGCGGCCGAAAGAGCGCGGACTGGCCACTGGAGTTTCATCTGACCGATGAAGATAAATTGTTTGCCCAGTCTTACTTGGCGGAACATGGGGTGAAGGATGACGATTTGTTGATTGGCATTCATCCTGGGGCAGGAGCGCCTGTGAAATTGTGGAAAAGCGAAGCATGGGCTCAGGTAGCGGATGCCCTGGCTCAGCAATACGGAGCCAAGATCATCCTCACGGGCTCAGCAGAGGAAGTCCCGTTGTGCAGGGCCATTGGCGAACAGGCGGCTACCAAGCCTGTCGTGGCCACAGGGGAGACCACCTTAGGCGGCCTGGCAGCCATTGTGGCCCGCTGCCAGCTGGTGCTTGGGGTAGACAGCGGACCTCTGCACCTGGCGGTGGCCATGGGCACCCCCACGGTGCATCTCTTTGGCCCTGTGGACAGCCGCGCCTTCGGCCCCTGGGGCGATCCGGCCCGCCACATCGTCGTTACCTCGGGGATGAAGTGTATCCCTTGCAATCGCTTAGATTACGCTCCCTCCGAGTTGAACCAGCACCCTTGTGTGCGCGACATTGCCGTAGAGCAAGTAGTGGAGGCAGCGAAGAGATTGCTCGACCAGTTTATCACCTTACCTAAAGTGGAGGTATTAGAATGCTCAAAAAACACGATTGGAGGTATTGACAAATGAAGCAAGATGAAGTACGAAAGGTGAACGTTGATTTCGAGCCTCTTGGCCGGCGGCTGCAAGTTGAGCGGGGGATCTCTATCCTTACCGCTGCTCAACGAGCTGGGGTAGGCCTGGTTTCCATTTGCGGAGGAAGGGGGCTCTACGGCTGCTGTAAGGTTCAGGTTCTTGAAGGCCAGCTCTCTCCCCTGAGCGAAGCAGAAAAGAGATTGCTCACCCCAGATGAGATAGCGAGGGGCTACCGCCTGGCCTGCCAGGCTGAGATACTGAGTGATCTCAGGCTTCACATCCCTCCCCAATCGCTGACCACCACCCAGCGCACCCAGGTGGAAGGGCAAGAACTCCCGGTGCCTGTAGAGCCCGTAGTGGTAGGCCGTGATTTTCGGCTCTCCCCACCTACTCAGGAGGACCTCCGCTCCGATGCGGACCGGCTGCGAGATCATTTGGCCTCGCTTGATTACAACGATTTGACTATTGATTTCGCGGTGCTACGTGAACTGCCCGCCAATTTGAGGGCATGGGATTGGGCAGGCACGATCGGCTTGCGAGACCGCGAAGTGATCAGCCTTGGCCCGCCGGGGCGCAAACCTCTGGGCCTGGCTGTCGATCTGGGTACGACCAAGCTGGCTGGCTACCTGGTAGACCTGGAGACAGGCCAGACTCTGGCTATGGCGGGAGCCATGAACCCCCAGATCGCCTACGGCGAGGATGTGATGGCCCGCATCGCCTACGCCATGGAAGGGGAAGAACAGGCCACTAACCTGCAGAAGGTGATTGTAGGCGGGCTGAACGACCTGCTCCGAGACCTCTGTGCCCAGAGCGGTCACCATCCCGATGAGATAGTGGAGGCAGTGGTGGTAGGTAACACCGCCATGCACCATCTCTTTCTCGGCCTGCCCGTAAGACAACTGGGGCTAGCTCCGTACGTGCCGGCGGTCAGCGAGGCTCTGGATGTAAAAGCGAGGGAGGTGGGACTGGAGATCGCCCCCGGCGGCTATGTCCACCTGCTTCCCAATATCGCCGGCTTCGTCGGGGCCGACCACGTGGCTATGATCCTCTCCACGCAGATCGGTGAGGCAGAAGGAACAGTATTGGGCCTGGACATCGGCACCAATACGGAGGTGGTGCTGAGGGCCAATGGCCGGCTCATCAGTTGCTCCACTGCCTCGGGGCCGGCTTTCGAAGGAGCGCACATCAAGGACGGCATGCGGGCCGCCAAAGGAGCCATCGAGCACTTGCGCATCACTGCCTCTGGCGTGGAATACCACACCATTGGCAATGTTCCACCTATTGGGCTTTGCGGCTCGGGTGTTCTGGACGCTGTGGCCCAACTGCGCCTGGCGAGAGTGTTGGACGAGCGGGGAAACATGGCTGATCACCCCCGCGTGCGACGCACCGATCATGGCCCAGAGTTCGTGTTAGTGGAGGCCAACGAGGGGAAAAACAACCGTGAAGTGGTCATCACTCGGGGCGACGTGGGCGAGATCCAACTGGCCAAAGGGGCCATTCGAGCGGGCATCAACATTCTGCTGGACGAAGCGGGCGTGTCCGAGCAAGACATTGATCAGGTGATCATCGCCGGGGCCTTTGGCACCTACATTGACATATCCAGCGCCATCACCATTGGCATGTTCCCACCTTTGCCCTTAGAGCGCTTCAACCAAGTGGGTAATGCGGCAGGTATGGGGGCCAGGCTGGCTCTTGTCTCCAAAGAGCAACGAGCCAAGGCCGCTGAGATCGCTCGTCAGGTGGACTACATCGAGTTAACCACCGATGAACGCTTCGTTAGTGAGTTCGCCAAAGCGATGTATCTCAAGTAAGATGTATTGCCTAATACATATTGCGTAAGTGACAGGTGTCGTTGATCAATACCGCCGTGAAGACCCCGTCTTGGTGATCGAAGACATTGATACAGGCGTTGTCCTGCCGGATGCGCCAGAAGTAGGAGTTACTCAAACCAAGCATGGCACAGACCAACACCTTGTTCACTACCTGATGGGCCACCAGGAGCACGACTTGGCCTTCGTGGCGGGCGATAGTTTCTCTCAGTGCAGCCATCCCCCGGAGGCGCACCTGACGCAGGCTCTCGCCGCCGGGGAATTTGACTCGATGGGGCTTCTCCAACCAGCACCGATAGAGCTCAGGATAGCGCTGAGCGACCTCGGGATGTGAGAGCCCTTGCCAGACGCCGTAGTTAATGTCAATGAGGCCGGGCAGCGGCTGGACCGGCAGGCCCAGTCGCTGAGCTGTGGGCTGGGCTGTCTGCACCGCTCGCTTCAACGGGCTGGAATAGACGGCAACGATGGGGTAGTCGCGGAGTCGCTCGGCTGTGGCATGGGCCTGGGCTAGTCCCATATCGTCCAGCGGCAGGTCCGTCCGTCCCCGAAAGCGTTCGCCACCTCCGGCTCCGATGTTCCAGGCTGTCTGGCCGTGGCGCACCAGAATGATTCGACTCATAATGGGCCTCCGTATCCGAAAGTTCTCGCATTTTACTACATTTGAAACTGGCTGTCAAAGCAGCAAAATTCGGCGCTCTCGGCGTCAGCTTAGCACAGCTTTCCATAAATCCGTTCCGCTTTTCTGCTCACAGCGGACTTAGTCAGCGGCCTGAATGGCCTATGCAGCTACCCTTCGGAGGGCTGGACTAAGATCCAGCGCGAGCAAAGAAACTCGGAGCGAGGCTCCCCAGATTTCGCTGCGCAAGCCCAACGTCAGGCGTGAGTTGACAAAGACCATCCAATGGATATATTTAAGGGCAAAGGAAAGAGAGGTCCTGAAATGCTTATTACCAACAGTACACTCATCACCTTTGGCGAAGAAAACCAGGTCATCTACGACGGAGCCATCCTCATTCGGGGTGATCGCATCGCTGACCTGGGCTCCACATCGGAGCTTAAGGCCAAGTACCCCGACGAAGAGGTCCTCGACGCCCAGGGCAAGATCGCGATGCCAGGGCTCATCTGCGCCCATACCCATTTCTACGGTGCTTTCGCCCGAGGAATGGCCATCCCCGGCGAAGCACCCAGCAACTTTCCCGAGATCCTGGAGAAGCTGTGGTGGCGGTTGGACAAAGCCCTCCTCTGGCAGGACATTCGCTACAGCGCGCTGGTCTGCCTGGTGGACGCCATCCGCCACGGCACCACGGCCCTCATTGACCACCACGCCTCCCCCAACGCTATCGAGGGTTCGCTGGACATCATCGCCGAGGCGGTAGAGGAGGCCGGAGTGCGGGCCTGTCTGTGCTATGAGGTGACGGACCGAGACGGGAAGGAGAGGGCGAGGGAGGGAATTAGGGAGAATGAAAGATTTGTCAGGAAGATACAGGGGGAGCTTGGGGGAACCCAAGGGGACCTGGTGCGAGCGACTTTCGGCCTACACGCCTCGCTGACCCTCTCCGATGAGACGCTGGAGGAAGCAGTGAGGGTGGCCAGGGAGCTGGACGTGGGGTTTCACATCCATGTGGCCGAGGACATAGCCGACCAACGGGACAGCCTGAAGAAATCGGGCCTGCGGGTGGTGGAGAGGCTGCAAGAGCTCGGGGTGCTGGGCCCCAAGACCATCGCCGCCCACTGCGTGCACGTGGACGCCTACGAGATGGATATCCTGCGCGAGACCGGCACCCGTGTGATCCACAACCCCCGCTCCAACATGAACAACGCCGTGGGCACAGCCGACGTGCC
>CAZRSI010000018.1:0-1442 GCA_964602575.1 uncultured Anaerolineae bacterium | reverse complement strand
TCCTAGTGGATTACCAGCCCACCACCCCTTTAACCGAGGGTAACTTCCCCTGGCACATCATCTTTGGCATGGACGGCACGGGGGTGGACACCACTATCGTTGGCGGCCGGGTGCTGATGCGGAACAAGCAGCTTCTCACTCTGGACGAGGAAGAGATCTGCGCCAAATCGCGGGAGTTGGCAGGTAAGCTCTGGAGGAGATTATAAATGTGTTTATGGATTGATGGTGTCTTGTACCCCGACATGGATCCTCCCAAAGCGCTGGAGACCCTAGCCGACCGGGTGGACTTTTTGGCCCGTTTGTGCGCCGCGTGGGACTTTGGGGTGCTGCCCTACCCAGAGACCGTGGCCGAGATTCGCCGACCAGAATGGCGGGAAGCGGTAGATGCCTGCCGCCTCCTGACCTCTCCAGCCTACCATCTGTTGCGGGCCTGGCACGACCTGGAGCCTTTGCCTTATCTGGGAGCGCGCCTGCCCTACATCTGGGATGATCCTAACCTGAAGTATATCTAAGCCCGAGGTGGAGGCACAACAGCTTTGGAAACTACAATCCAACCCTCCAAGAGGATTCTAATCGGAATCAGCCTGCTCAGTGGGGCGATCCTGACCCTGGAGATCACCCTGACGCGCATCTTCTCGGTTACCATGTGGTATCACTTCGCCTTCATGGCCATCTCGCTGGCCCTGCTGGGCGGGGCAGTGGCCGGGGTGTGGGTCTATCTGCTGGGCCCTCGCCTCCCGGAGCGAAACATCCGACAACACCTCACCATAGTTACCTTGCTGGCCTCGGCAGCTACGCTGCTCAGCTTCTACCTGTACCTCAAAACGCCTTTCCGTGTCCACCGGATCATTGAGAAAGGGGTATCGGGCACGGGGGGCCTGACGCTGGCGCTGATCTACCTGGACCTGGCCATACCCTTTTTCATGGGGGGCCTGGGTATCTCGCTGGCCATAAGCCGCTGGGGGCGACGGGCCGGACGGGTCTACGCTTTCGACCTGGTGGGAGCCAGCGCCGGCTGCCTGTTGAGTGTAGCTGCCCTCAACTGGCTGGGAGGACCGGGCGCGGTGGTTGGTGTGGCCGCGGTGATGGCTCTTGCCGGGCTGGCCTTCGCCCTTTCCACCGGGCGAAGAAGCTGGCAGGGGGCAGCAGCGGCCTGGACCTTGGCCGTCATCGCCCTGCTGGTGCTCAATTACCGCTATAACTGGCTACAGGTCACCTCAGGCAAGAACCCCCGAGAGGACGCCACGCGCATCTACGAGAAATGGAACTCCTTCTCGCGGATCACAGTGTACCCGCCGACTCACTGGGCCCAACCCTTCGCCTGGGGACTGAGCCGCACCTATCAGGGCCCCGACCCCGGCCACATGCTGATGCTGATTGATGCCAACGCCGGAACGCCCATCCAGGCCTTCGATGGGGACCTGAGCAAGATGGAGTTCCTG
>CAZRSI010000017.1:0-20164 GCA_964602575.1 uncultured Anaerolineae bacterium | reverse complement strand
CTAAATTGCAACAATTTTGCCCTGACTCGCCAATCGTGCTATACTGAGAGCCATGCAGGTGAATCAAAGCTTCGTCCTGAGTTTGTCGAAGGGTAAGATGGTCAATTTCATCGCGGCAGGATTGCTGGGGCTGATGTGCGTCCTGATGATATCCAGCGCTTGCCTGAAGTCTCCCACCATGGACGAGCAGAACCACATCGTGCGGGGATACGCCTACTTGCGCACGGGCGACCTGCGCCTGAATCTTCCCCATCCCCCCCTGATCAACTCGCTGAGCGCCGCGCCGCTGTTGCTCTTGCCTGATCTCAAACTGCCCACTGACAGCCCTGCCTGGGAGAATGCCCACACCATTACCTTCGCCACGCAGTTTCTGTGGCACGCCAACCAAAACGCCGATCGGACTCTCCTGCTGGCCCGCCTGCCCATTATCCTGCTGGCTATCTTGCTGGGCTGTTTCGTCTTCCGATGGGCAGCCGAGCTCCACGGGCCACTAGCTGGCCTCCTGGCCCTGAGCCTCTACGTTTTCGATCCCAATATCCTGGCCCATGGCCGCCTGACCACCACCGATCTTGGTGTGACCTGTTTCATGTTTGTGGCCGTCTACTGTTTCTGGCGCTGGTTGAACCGTCCTACGTGGTCACGGTTGGCAGCGGCTGGTTTGACCTTGGGATTGGCGCTGGTATCCAAATACTCGGCCCTGGTCCTGATGCCCGTCTTGCTGCTGATCGGGTTGGTCCATATCTTGATCAGCAGGTGGGGTGAGGCGAGAGATCGTTTTTGGTCTTTGAATTTTGGATTTTGGATTTGTCTTGGCCTTATATTTGCGCTGGCGGGCCTTGTTGTCTGGGCAGTGTATGGCTTCGAGGTGGGGCCGGTGGCGGAAGGGGGGATTGCCGTGCCGATTCCCACCTACATCAGGGGCTTGCAGGGAGTATTCGACCACCTGGAGAGGGGCCATCTGGCCTTCTTATATGGCGACTACTTCACCGCGGCCCGATGGGACTTCTTTCCCACTGCTTTCGCCATCAAAACCCCCCTCCCAACGCTGATCCTGCTGTGCATCTCACTTGTCTGGATGGTGAAACGGCGGGCTTGGCGGGAGGTCTATCCGTTGCTGCTACCTGTCCTGACCTACATGGCTGTCAGTCTCAGCAGCAAATCGCTGAACATTGGCTATCGTCACATCCTGCCCATTCTCCCATTCCTCTTCGTCTTCGCCAGCGGTGTGGCCCGCAGCATCGAACTCCGCAAAACACCTGTAGCAGCGGCCTGTGTGTTGCTTGCGACCTGGTATCTGGCTAGCAGCGGGCGCATTTATCCACACTACCTGACCTACTTTAACGAGCTGGTTGGTGGGCCTGACAACGGCTGGCGCTATCTGGTGGATTCCAATCTGGACTGGGGCCAGGACCTGAAGGGATTGAAGAGGTACATGGAGCGGGAGGGCATCGAGGAGGTGTATCTGAGCTGGTTTGGGAGCACTTACCCGGATGCCTATGGCTACGACATCCCCCATCGTCTATTGCCCAGTTATCTCTACTATCCGGGGCAAGTCACAGGGGTGCCGTTCAATCCGCTTCGGCCCGCGCCGGGGGTGTATGCCATCAGCGCCACCAACTTGCAGGGTGTCTACTTCTCCGACCACGACCTCTTCGCCTGGTTTCGGGAACGGCAGCCGGTGGCCAAGATCGGGTACTCGATTTTCATCTACGAGGTGGGCGGCCAGGAAGCAGAAGTTGCCCAGTCAGTGGTTTGCCTGTCGGGTGTGCATTTGAGCCAACTGGACTCCGAGGCGCGGGCGCTCGCGGTGGAGAGAGAGGGGGCGCGCCTCAAATGGTTTGATCATCACACCAGCTTTCTCCTGCCAGCCGAAGGGCAGGAGGTACGCTATGTTGTTCCCGGCGTGTTCCCTTTCTCATCAGAGCTCCAGCAGCGGTTTCAACAAGACAACGAACTGCTGCACGTTGCCCGGGACGAGTCCTACGCTATCTATCGGCTGGCCAGCCGCCACGCGCTGGCCGAGAAGCTGGCGTCCGTGCAGCAGAGCTCCGAAGTCTATTGGAGCCCGGCCATCGAGTTCGTGCCCGAGGCCCTACACCCCCTCGCGCTGCCGGTCAGCTTCGACCACCAGGTGGCTCTTCTGGGCTACGAATACATACCGGCAGAGTCGCCCCTCACCGTCGAGTTGCTCACTTATTGGCAAGTTCTTCAATCCACGGAGCCTCCCTTGGCTATCTTCGTCCATGTACTGGATGCCCACAGCGCCGTGCTGGGGAGCTACGATGGCTTGGGTGTCCCACCGGCGGCTTGGGAGCCAGGCGACATTTTCATCCAATGGCATAGTCTCTCGGTCGAGCCGAACGCTCCAGCAGGGGAGTGTCAGGTAGAACTAGGCTTCTACTCGCCGGCCACCATGCAACGCCTGCCCATCTATCAGGATGGCCAGGCTGTGGCCGACCGCTTGCTCCTGTCGCCCATTCGGGTGAACCTTGCCCAATAGTTTAAAATGTGATACAATGACCTTACGGAAGGGTCATGGAAAGGTTACTGTTCATGGGCACGCCGGACTTCGCGGTGCCCATTCTGGAGAAACTGATTGAGCGATACGAGATCGTGGGCGTGGTTACCCAGCCCGACCGGCGGGTGGGGCGGGGGCGCAAGATGGAGGCGCCACCGGTTAAGACATCGGCTCTGGCCCACGGCTTGCGGGTGCTGCAGCCACCCAGCCTGAGACAGCCTGAGGTCGTGGCTGAGCTGAGAGCCCTGGCGCCCGATGTAGTTGTGGTGGCAGCTTATGGCCAGATATTGCCGCCCCTGGTGCTGGATATTCCTCCCAAGGGTTGCCTCAACGTCCATGCTTCGCTCCTGCCTAAATATCGGGGAGCAACCCCCATTGCTGCAGCCATCCTGGCTGGTGAGGAGGAGACGGGGGTGACCATCATGCTGATGGACGAGGGGATGGACACCGGGCCCATCCTGTCGCAGGCCACCTGCCCCATATCCCCTCAGGATACGCGGGAGTCGCTGAGCGCCAAACTGGCTCAATTGGGCGCCGACCTGCTGATGGATACATTGCCTCGCTGGCTGGCGGGCGAGATCGAACTCCGGCCTCAGGATCACAGCCAGGCGACCTACAGCCATATGATCACCAAGGAGGATGGCTTGATAGACTGGTCGCACTCGGCTGTGGAGATCTGGCGGCGGTGCCGGGCCTACTATCCCTGGCCCAGCACCTACACCTACTGGCAAGGCAAACTGCTCAAGGTGCTCAGAGCTGAGCCCTTGCCCTATTGGGCGGGCGAGGGGGAGCCAGGGCAGGTGATGGTTTTAGAGGAAGGCCTGGCTGTCGCCACAGGGGAAGGGGCTTTGCTTCTAAGAGAGGTACAGTTGGCGGGCAAAAGGGCTATGAAGGCCGAGGATTTCATTAGAGGGCAGCGGAGTTTCGTAGGTTCGGTGCTGGGGAGAGAGGGGAATAAGTGATGAAGAAAATTGGAGCATTGATCTTTGGACGGGTTAAGTTTTTGAGCGCAGTGATTCTGGCTTTGCTGGTCGTGGTGACTTGTGCCTTGGCTCTGTCTGAGCCAACGTACGAGGTGCAAAGTCCAAACTCATCGCCCCTTTTGATCGAGGCGGGCGAATCCGCGGAGAGCGCTGCCGATGTAGGGCAAGATGCTACCTTGCCCTACCATGGGCTGTCCGATGCCAGGGGCAACACCGAGCTCCACGAGACGCCTCGGGTTACGCTGACGGATAAAAGCAAGGAGGAAAGCAGGCTCATCTTTCCCTGGGTGGTCGTGGGGGATAGTGTGCCGGTCAAAAAGACCAGGATTTTTCTACCGTTCACCAGGTCCGGAGGGCTGTGTGTCAATCGCGTGGTCAGGACCGGCGACAAACTCACTTTCAATGGTCGCGAGATTCGGCTGATCGGCATGAACGTGGCCTACATCCTGGAAGAGTGGTTCCCAGAGGAGCAGTGGGAGGAGGTCTTCGCTTTCTTGTCTCAGTATGGAAATACGGTCCGCATCCCCGTTTTCCCTGAGCACGCACGGGACCTCGATCGGGTGGAACGGCTGATCCGCCTGGGGGGCAAGTACGACCTGTGGTTCATCATCGTACTGGAAGGTTACATGGCAGCGGATTACCCCACCAAGAACGAGTGGTGGTTTCGCTCAGGGTACAAGGCTGAGTACATGGACCACCTGAGAAACGTGGTTACTCGGCTCAGATACCGTCCTGAGATAGCCCTGTGGCAATTGATGGGAGAGCCCAGTTGCGCCCCTGAGGGAGGAAGGCGGTCTTGCTACAACGCGCTGGTAGAATGGGCCAGGGTGTCCTCTGAGGAAATAAAGAGGCTCGACCCCTGCCGCCCTGTGGCCGTGGGGATGATTTCCGTTGGAGGGCCTCAACCCCAGGGAGAGGAAGCCTGGCGCAAGATGCACACCTTCCCCTCGATTGATGCCGTGACGATCCACGCCTGGACCGACGTCTGGTACGAGCGGGAGCTGAGGATTGCCGACGAACTGAACCTGCCCGTTCTCTACACCGAGGTATACCACCGGGCGTACAAGAAGAACGGCCGCCTCCTTCGCAAGGGAATTCTGCAGGAAAGGGTGACCACGCTCGAGGAATTCATGCAGCGGTCCTTCGACGCGGGAGTAGACGGCATCATCCTCTGGCAGTACACTCACCAGGGCTACCCTGGAGAACTGGACTACGATCAGAACGATCCCGTTTGGAAAGTACTTCGGTCGTTCTCGGAGGAGCTCGGGGGAACTGAGAGGCACTTGGGGGGAATTCTGGAGTGAGCCCTTTTGCCTCGGTCAGGAGATCTTCGACGATATGGCTGACACCGAACTTTGCATTCTCACCTTGGGGGAACTCGCTGCCTTGCTACGGGGCAAGCAGGTTTCGCCCGTGGAGGTGACCCAGGCTTACCTGGAGCGGATTGAGACCCTGGATCCAACGTTCAACGCCTACATCACCGTGACAGCCGAGCAAGCGCTGGCCGAGGCCCGCCGCTGCGAGGAGGAGATCCTGCACGGGGACTACCGCGGGCCGCTGCACGGCATCCCCATAGCCCTCAAGGACCTCTACGACACGGCCGGCGTGCCGACCACGGCGGCCTCCAGGATCTACGCCCAGCGCGTGCCCGATGAGGATGCCACCAGCGTGGCCCGGCTACGCGCCACTGGCGCCGTTATCCTGGGCAAGACCAACCTGCACGAGTTTGCCTACGGCGTGACGACGGCTAGCTCCTTCCTCGGGCCCACTCGCAACCCCTGGGACCAGGCCCGGGTGCCCGGCGGCTCCAGCGGCGGCTCCGGGGCTGCTGTGGCTGCCGGCCTATGCGCCGCGGCCACCGGCTCCGACACTGGCGGCTCCATACGCATACCTGCCGCCCTGTGCGGCATCGTGGGCCTCAAACCCACCTACGGCCGCATCAGTTGCCACGGCCTGCTGCCCCTCTCCTGGACCTTGGATCACGCCGGCCCCATGACCCGCAGCGTGTATGGCGCGGCAGCCATGCTGACAGCCATGGCCGGCTACGACCCCCGCGACCCCGCCTCGGCCGACGTGCCCGTTCCCGATTTCGCCGCTAGCCTGGAGGAGGGCATGACAGGTTTGCGCATCGGCCTGGATCCGCAATGGGCGCTCACAGGGATTCACGGGGAAGTGCGCGACGCCTTTGAGCAGGTGCTGAAGGCGCTCGAGGAGATGGGGGCGGAGATCGTGGAGGTTTCAGTGCCCCGCGTGCGGGAGGGCATGGAGGCCGCCCTGACCATCCTGATGGCCGAGGCTACGGCCATCCACGAGGAGTTTCTGCGCACCCGTCCCGATGACTATCAGCCCGACGTTCGCGCTCGCCTGGAGAAGGGCTTTGACATAACTGGCCTGGATTACGCTCGCGCCCGGCGTAGCGGTGAGCTGTTGCGCCGCGATTTCGCTACTTTGTTCCAGAGGATAGACCTGTTGGCCACGCCCATGTGTGGCATAGTGGCACCCAAACTGGGGCAGCGGGAGGTAGTCATTGACGGGGAGGCCGTTCCGGTGATGGCGCCCCTCACCCGCTATACCCGCGTCTTCAACCTGACAGGCCTGCCGGCCATTTCCGTGCCCTGTGGCTTCTCTTCCGAGGGGTTGCCCATCGGCCTGCAACTGGTGGGCCGCGCCTGGGACGAGGCGACCGTGCTGCGGGCAGCCTATGCCTACGAAAAGCGACGACAATGAGTTTTCTCTCTCATCTGGAGTGTGCCCTGTGTGGCCAGAGGCTGGACGCTAACCGCCTCTGGAATCTCTGTCCCCGATGCGACAAGCCGTTGTTGGCTCGCTATGACCTGGAGCAAGCTTGCCGAGCCCTCCCTCGAGAGGCTCTTACCGGGCGGGAGGCCACCCTCTGGCGCTATCGTGAACTGCTCCCTGTGCGCGACCTCCGTCATGCCCTGACACTGGGAGAGGGCTTCACCCCGCTGTTCCACGCCACGCGGCTGGGCGAGGCCGTCGGATTCGATCGGCTGTTCATCAAAGACGAGGGATTGAATCCCACGGGGTCGTTTAAGGCGCGAGGGTTGTGCGTGGCCCTCTCTCGTGCTCGCGAGCTGGGCGTCCGAGAGGTCTCCATCCCCTCGGCAGGCAATGCATCCCTGGCCACGAGCGCTTACGCCAGCCTGGCCGGCATGCAGGCTCACGTGTTCATGCCCCGCGACGTACCTCCCATCTTTGTGACCGAATGCCGTGCCCTGGGCGCCCATGTCACGCTGGTGGACGGGCTCATCACCGACTGTGGTCGGATTGCCGCCGAGGGTGTGCGCCGATTCGGCCGCTTTGACGTTTCCACCCTCAAGGAACCTTACCGCCTGGAGGGGAAGAAGACCATGGGCTACGAGCTGGCCGAGCAAATGGGGTGGACCTTGCCTGATGTCATCATTTATCCGACGGGCGGCGGGACCGGACTGGTTGGCATCTGGAAAGCGTTTGGCGAAATGGACCTGATCCTGCAGGCCCTGCGCGAGAGCGGGGGCAGCCACCCTGGCCGCCTTCCAACGCTTGCGGGAACAGGGATGGATCGCTGATGACGAGACCGTGGTCCTGCTGAACACCGGCAGCGGGATCAGATATACACATTTATGGAAAGGGGAACATGGCAAAAAAGAAGTACGTTGTCGAACTAGATGAAACTTTGTGTAAGGGGCGGTCGTGTGCCATCTGTCAGCAGGCTTGCCCCCAGGGGGTGTTCGAGGTCAGGGACAGGCCGACCCCCCAGGGAATCTGGCCGCTGCGGGCAGCGCGACCGGAGGACTGCATCGGCTGCCTGAAATGCGAGCTCCTCTGTCCGGAGCTGGCCGTCACCGTCGCCCCGGTGGAGGGGCCGGTGGGCGAGCCCGTCGCCCCGCAGCCGGCCGGCCCGGCCATCGCTCCGGACTATGGCGGTTGGACCACCAGGCCCGCTAGATTGCCGGCGGGGGTGCACTTCCTCTCGGGCAACGAGGCCTGTGCCGAGGGAGCCATTGCCGCCGGATGCCGCTTCTACGGCGGCTATCCCATCACGCCCTCCAGCGAGATCATGGTGCGCATGGCCCATCTGCTGCCCGAGGTAGGCGGCACCTTCATCCAAATGGAGGATGAGATCGCCAGCCTGTCGGCGGTCATCGGCGCGTCGTGGGCCGGGGTCAAGAGCATGACCGCCACCTCTGGACCAGGCTTCAGCCTGATGATGGAGAGCCTGGGCTACGCGGTGATGACCGAAACCCCCTGCGTCATCGTCAACGTGCAGCGGGCCGGGCCCAGCACCGGACAGGCCAGCCGCCCGGCCCAGGGAGACGTGATGCAGGCTCATTGGGGCACCCACGGTGGGCCGGAAATCATCGCCCTGGCCCCCTGGTCGGTCCAGGAGATGTACGACCTGACCATCCGCGCCTTCAACCTGGCGGAACGCTTCCGCGTGCCAGTGGTGGTGCTGGCCGACGAGGTGGTGGGTCACCTCAACGAGACCTGCACCGTGGAGCCCACCGTGCGCTGCTTCAACCGCGCGCGTTGGCCACAGGATTCCCCGTTCGGGACCGAGTCCGACGACGGGGTGCCACCTATGCCCGCCTTCGGGGAGGGAGCTCGCTTGCTGGTCACCGGCTCCACCCACGATGCCATGGGTATCCGGCGAACCACCGATCCCCGCGTGCAGGAACGATTGGTGCGACGCCTGGCCAACAAGCTGTTGGCGCATCGTGATGAGATAGATGACTGGGAGGAGTACTTCACGTCAGATACCGAACGGTTGGTGGTGGCCTATGGCTCCGTGGCCCGCAGCGCGCTGTGGGCTGTGCAAGAGGCGCGGCGGCAGGGGCAGCGGGTGGGGTTTTTGCGGTTGAAAAGCCTGTGGCCCTTCCCGGACGACATCGTCGCCCGCCATGCGGAGGGCTGCCAGGAGGTGGCAGTACCGGAGATGAACCTGGGCCAGGTGGCGCGGGAGGTGGAGCGATGTGTAGATGTACCCGTCGTCTGCCTGTCACAGACCGATGGCGAGTTGATTGACCCTCGGCGCATCCTGCGTTATCTGTTGGAAGGGAGGTGGGAACGATGAGTGTGAGTAAGAAGAGAGCAAGTCCTCGGCAGTTGCGAGCCCGCTACCTGCGGCAGCCTACGCCTTTCTGCCCGGGTTGTGGTCATGGCATCTTTATCAATGCCTTTCTGCGGGCGGTCGACGCAGTCGGGTTGGACTTTGAGCGGACCGTTTTCGTCTCCGGCATCGGCTGCGGAGCCTGGGTGCCCAGCCCTCACTTCCTGGCCGATACCATGCACGTCACCCACGGGCGGGCCATCGCCTTCGCCACAGGCATCAAGCTCACCCGGCCGGAGCTGGAGGTGGTGGTCATCAGCGGCGACGGCGACCTGGCCACCATCGGCGGCAACCATCTCATCCACGCTGCTCGCCGCAACCTGCCCATCAAGGTTTTCTGCCTGAACAACTGGCTGTTCGGTATGACCGGGGGACAGGTATCGGCCACTACACCCCAGGGGGCCATCACCGGCACCACCCCAGCCGGCAACCCGCATCGCAGCTTCGATCTGGTGAACCTGGTGCGGGGTGCTGGCGCGCCCTATGTCGCCCGATGGCCCGTAGCCCGACCCCAGTGGCTGCGGCGCGGCATCGAGGCAGCTCTGCGAGAACCTGGTTTTGCCTTTGTGGAGGTGCTCTCCACCTGCCCCACCCAGTATGGTCGGGCTAACCGGGCTCAGTGGGATGAGAAACAGGCCACCTTGCCCTGGGCCATGCTTGCCTGGCAGGAGGCCAATTGCATCCGACGACGCAAGGCCAGTGAGGAGGGAATGGAAGGAAAGATCGTGGTGGGGGAGTGGAGGGAAGGAGAGGACGCATGAGACGCATTGAAGTGCTTTTCGGTGGGCAGGGAGGGCAGGGAATCAAGTTGGCCGGGACCCTCCTGGGAAGGGCCTGCGCTCTGGCCGGTCGTCAGGTGGCCAGCAGTGCTTCCTACGGGCCGGAGGCGCGTGGCACGTTCATCCGCTCGGAGGTGGTGGTCTCCGATGACCAGATTACTTACCCGCGCACCCTTACCCCCCATTTCTTCGTGGCCTTGTCCCAGGAAGCTTACAACCGATTGCATGAAAACGTGGCTGCGGACGGCGTGGTGCTTTTCGATCCGGAGGCGGTGACACCGTCGCCGGAGGCTCCCCAGCGACACTGTCCTGTCCCCGCTCTGAGCACAGCGGCCGAGATGGGCCACCCGGGGGCGGCCAACATGGTCATGCTTGGGGCGCTGGTTGCTCTCTCCGGCCTGGTGGATTTGGAGACACTGAAACAGACCCTGTCCGAATCGAAGCGTGCGGCCAACGAACGGGCGCTGGAGCGCGGCTTTGCTCTGGGCCAGGAACAAGGAGGGGAGCTGTAGATGGCCAAGAGATACGCCGTGGCGGTTGACCAGGGAACCACGGGAACCAGGTTCATGATCTTCGACCAGCAGGGCCAGCCGGTCTCCGTAGCCTACGAAGAGCATCGGCAGATCTACCCTCAGCCCGGCTGGGTGGAACACGACCCGCTGGAGATCTGGGAGAAGACCCAGAGGGTGATCAAGGCCGCTATGGAGAAGGGCGGGGTCAAGACCGAGGAGATCGCGGGAATCGGGGTCACCAATCAGCGGGAGACCACTATCGTTTGGGATCCCAGGACAGGCCATCCCTGCTACAACGCCATCGTCTGGCAGTGCACCCGCACCCGCGACATCTGTCAGCAGATCATTGACGACGGCTTTGAACCTTACATCAAGCAGAACACCGGCCTGGTTAGCGCCACATATTTCTCCGGGCCCAAGATCAAGTGGATTCTAGACAATGTCCCTGGCGTGCGGGAGAGGGCCGAAAGGGGTGAGGCTATTTTCGGCAATATGGACACCTGGATCATCTGGTGGCTAACTGGCGGCCCCGATGGCGGTGTCCACGTCACTGACTACACCAATGCCTCTCGCACCATGCTCATGAACCTCAGGACTCTGGACTG
This sequence comes from uncultured Anaerolineae bacterium, assembly GCA_964602575.1. Classification (GTDB taxonomy): domain Bacteria; phylum Chloroflexota; class Anaerolineae; order VGOG01; family VGOG01; genus CAZRSI01. The sequence goes on along the minus strand of CAZRSI010000017.1, from coordinate 9,657 downwards.
GGATCGGGAGATTCTCGACTACCTGGGCATCCCACGCCAAATGCTGCCGGAGATCAGGCCCTCCAGCGACGGGGGGTTCTATGGCCTGACCCCTCAGGGCGGGCCGCTGGGCGGTGAGGTGCCCGTCTGTGGTGACCTGGGCGACCAGCAGGCTGCCCTCGTAGGCCAGACCTGCTACAGCGTGGGCGAGGCCAAGAACACCTATGGCACCGGCTGTTTCATGTTGCTGAACACCGGCCGCGAGATCGTTCCCTCACCCAGCGGGCTGTTAACCACCGTGGCCTACGGCCTGGAGGAGGGCCAGGCCACCTATGCCCTGGAGGGCTCCATTGCCATCACCGGCGCGGCAGTCCAGTGGCTGCGGGATAACCTGAGGATCCTCGAGAGTGCGGCGGAGACGGAAGAGATCGCCAGGGAAGTTGGCGATGCCGGGGGTATCTACTTCGTGCCCGCCTTCTCCGGCCTCTTCGCCCCCTATTGGGACATGTATGCCCGTGGGGTGATCGTCGGTCTGACCCGCTACGTCCGCCGCGAGCACCTGGTTCACGCCACTTTGGAGGCCATCTGCTACCAGACCAGGGATGTGCTGGAGGCCATGCAGAAGGATTCTGGCGTGGAGCTCACGGCCCTCAAGGTGGATGGTGGAGCGGTGAAGAACAACTACCTGATGCAGCTCCAGGCCGACATCCTGGGTGTGGAGGTGATTCGCCCCACCGTTGATGAAACCACGGCCCTGGGTGCTGCCTACGCTGCCGGACTGGCCACGGGTTTCTGGGGGAGCTTGGACGAACTGCGAGCCAACTGGGGCATTGATCGCGTGTTCAAGCCCCGCTGGGACGAGGCCCGACGGGAGGAAGGCTACGCCGGCTGGAAGCGGGCGGTGGAGCGAGCTCGCGGTTGGGTGCAGTGAAAGTCTATCGGAAACCTTGATCGCCGAAGGTCTCTGACCGAGGCGGGATTGGGCTCGGTCGGGAGACCTTCGCCCATCATAAGAGCACTCGGGAGACCTTCACCTCTCATAAGGAGCCAAGGCATGACAGAAACGACATACATACCTGTCCACGTTGTGGAAAGCTTCATGATGGACGTGTTCCAGGGGCTGGGTGTGCCTGAGGAAGACGCCAGGATCTGCACCGACGTACTCATAACCGCCGACCTGCGGGGTATCGAATCGCACGGCGTGGGCCGTCTCAAATATTACTACGACCGCATCCGGCGCGGGCAACACTGCGTCGAGACGAGGATGGAAATAGTCAAGGAGACGGAGACCACTGCACTGGTGGATGGCTATCACGGCATGGGGCATGTCATCGCCTACCGCTCCATGCGCATGGCGATGGACAAAGCCAAGAGGTACGGTCTGGGCGCGGTGGCAGTGCGGAACGGTACCCACTTCGGCATCGCCGGCTACTATGCACTGATGGCCGCCCAGGAGGGGATGATGGGGTTGGCGGTGACCAACGCCCGGCCGGCTATCGCTCCTACTTTCAGCACCGAGCCGATGCTGGGCACCAATCCCATTGCCTTCGCCGCGCCGTCCGACATGGACTATCCCTTCTGCTTCGACGCTGCCACCTCCATCACGCAGCGGGGCAAAATCGAAGTGCTGGCCCGGGCCGAGAAGCCCGTGCCTGAGGGCTGGGTCATTGATGCTGAGGGCAACCCTCTCACCGACGCGGACAGGATTCTCAAGGACCTGGGGGCGGCGACGGCGGCCCTTCTGCCCCTAGGTGGCGCGGGGGAACTGTTGGCCGGTTACAAGGGGTACGGCCTGGCGACCATGGTCGAGATCCTTTCCGCCTCGCTATGCGGTGGGAAGTTTCTTAAAGACCTCCTTGGGTTCGCTGAGGACGGCTCTCATCGTCCCTACATGCTGGGGCACTTCTTCCTGGCCATTGACATCGAACACTTCATCCCCCTAGACGTTTCCCGTCGCATCACTGGCCAGATCATGCGCGCGTTACAGAGTGCACGCAAAGCGCCGGGCCAGGAACGCATCTACGTAGCCGGGGAGAAGGAGTACGAGAACGAGAAGCGCATCCGTAAGGAGGGCATCCCTGTCAACCCCAACCTGCGCCGGGAGCTACAGATTATGCGGGATGAGTTGAACATCTCCGGCCACGAATCCTTTTTCTGAGGTTTCTGCTTGGGCAAAGGTGACAATTCGTGGTATAATAGCGAGAAAGTGTGCGCATTACAAGGACAGTTGCCTTTCTGCGTGCCTGAGGACACGATGCTGTCCGCTTGCGTGACCAAGGGATGCAGCACTTGGAAGACGATGAGCTCATTGAAAAGGCCCGCCTTGAGGGCCGGGTAATCTTGCCCCGTGATCTTGACTTTGGCCGGATGATCGCTGTAGGTCGGGCCAATATTCCCGGTGTGATCACATTTCGATTGATATGCAACTGCCGGCCAGGTGAAGCGATTTGCCAAATCGCCAGGTGTTTGCTATAATTAAAGTGGCGGGGCGTAGCGCAGCCAGGGAGCGCACTTGAATGGGGTTCAAGTGGTCGCCGGTTCAAATCCGGCCGCCCCGACCATGAGGATGTGGCAATAGCTTTCATTAGGCTACTAGCCATTAGGGGAATGGCCGATGGCCTCCATGCTGTCGGCCATTGCTCATATTAGCTTCAAGGCGGAGCTATTCATGGACGATGTAGTCTACAGATGTGGTGACTTGACCGAGGAGGACATCGCATTTCTGCAAAAGATCGAAAACGATATGCCCATCGTGGCCGACATCAGCCGGGGAGACCTGCTCATCTACTGCCTGGTCTCCCCCCACCGCGCGGCAGTAGTGGCTCAGGCTAGGCCTCATTCTATTGCCCCGATTCATCCCAAATCCCTTATCGGGCGGACAGTGACAGAGGTTGAGGAACCCCTCGTTCTCCAGGCCCTGAATCGGGGACGTTTCCTGCATGGTAATAGGACACTGATACCCGATGGTGCCCCGGTGCTGCAGGAGGTTCACCCCATCCGCAACAGGGAAGGGAAGGTGCTAGGGGCTCTGAGTATTGAGACCAACCTCATCGAGCACGAGCGTCACCGGCGGCGAAGCAAGGTCTTCCAGCGAGCCCTGAGGCAACTGCAAGGGATGCTGTTGCGTGGGGAAATCGAGGGTGCTGAGAAGCTATCTCCTTTCGGCGAACATGATGGCATTATAGTGATGGATAACCAGCGCTGCATCCGATACGCCAGCGGCATCGCCACCAATCTCTACCGCAGAGTGGGCCATCTAGATAGCCTGGTGGGGAAGCGGACTTCTGAACTGGAGACCGAAGACGAGGTTCTGGTGCTCAAGGCTTTGCGGGAGAACCGGTGCATCGAAGAGGAGACCAAAGAAGGACAGCGCGACTGGGTCAAGAAGGCCATACCCCTGACCTCCTGTGAGCGCCCTTTTTGGGATTGGCGCCATCGTTTGGGCTTGCCTCCTTCCAAGCCTCGCCTGGTTGGGGTGCTGTTAACGATCCACGATGAAACGGAGGCGCGGCGCAGGGAGCGAGAGCTCAAGGTCAAATCGGCCATGATCCAGGAAATCCATCACCGGGTGAAGAATAACTTGCAGGTTATCGCCTCTCTGTTGCGTATGCAAGGCAGGCGCAGCAAGTCGGAGGAGGTGAGACGATCCCTCGATGATAGCGTGAGACGTATCCTCAGCATTGCTGTGGTGCACGAATTCCTCTCCCAGCAAGAGGCAAGGGTCATTAATATCAAAGAGGTGAGCCAGCGTATCATCCAGTATACTCAGCAAGGGATTTTGCAGCCTGATAAGCGGATTCGCTTGATTGTAAGTGGGCCTGGCATCTATCTGCCAGCTCAGCAAGCGACAACCTGTGCCCTGATCATCAACGAGTTGTTGCAGAACGCGGTGGAGCATGGATTTGAGCGCAAGCCCGGTGGCACTATTTCAATCGAGTTCGAGGACAACGGTGATACGGTGCTTATCTCTGTAACGGACGACGGACAGGGGTTGCCAGAAGATTTCAGTCTGGAGCAGGCCGATAGCTTGGGCTTGCAAATAGTTCGAACCCTGGTTCAGGATGATCTGAAGGGGCAATTTGAACTTAAGCAAGGGGATGGCGTATCGGCCATTGTGACCTTTCCCAAACAGACAGCAGGAGGTGAGGGAACTTGGAACGAACTAGAGTGATCATTGCCGACGATGAATCCATTATCCGCATGGACCTCAGGGAGATGTTGACCAATCTGGGTTATCTCGTTGTGGGCGAAGCGGGGGATGGCCGGAGTGCGGTGAATCTGGCGCGGGAGTTGAAGCCCGATGTGGTGATCATGGACATCAAGATGCCAGACATGGATGGCATTGATGCAGCCAAGATTCTGATCGAGGAGCGGGTTGCTCCTGTCCTGTTGCTTACCGCATACAGCCAGCAGGAACTGATCGAACGGGCCAAGGAAGCAGGTGTGGTGGGCTATATCATCAAGCCCTTCCGGGAATCCGATCTGGCGCCAGCCATAGAGGTGGCTATAGCGCGTTTTGCGGAATTCCGTGCCCTGGAAAAGGAAGTCGGCGACCTCAAGCTGGCCCTGGAGACCAGGAAGCTTGTGGACCGGGCCAAAGGCATTTTGATGGATACCCAAGGCCTGACCGAAGCCCAGGCCTTCCGCAAAATCCAGAAGATGAGCATGAATACACGCAAGCCCATGAAAGAGGTTGCGGAGGCTATAATCCTGGCCCACCAAACAGTAGCCAGTGATCAGTGATCGGTGAGGGGAAGATGGAGGTTGCAGAACGGATCAGCACCTGGATCAGGGAGAGAGTCGAGGAGGCGGGAGCCAAGGGCGTCGTGCTGGGGATAAGCGGAGGAATTGACTCGGCAGTGACCGCTGTCTTGGCCAAAAGGGCCTTGGGCGATAGAGTGTTGGGCCTGATCATGCCCTGCCACAGCGACCCGACCGATGGAGAGCACGCCCGGCTGCTGGCCGCCAAATTCGACATCGAGACCGAGTATGTGGATCTGACCCCTGTCTTCGACTGCCTGGTGGAGGCACTGCCGCCGGGGGACAGGCTGGCCAGGGGCAATCTGAAGCCCCGGCTGCGTATGACCACTCTCTATTACTTCGCTAATAGCCGCAATTACCTGGTTGCTGGCACGGGAAACAAGAGTGAGATCAAGGTTGGTTATTTCACCAAGCACGGCGATAACGGTGTTGACATCCTGCCCCTGGGGGATCTGCTGAAAACACAGGTGCGAGAGTTGGCCCGCGAGCTGGGCATCCCTGAGGAGATCATCACCAAACCCCCCAGTGCGGGTCTTTGGGAGGGGCAGACGGATGAGGGAGAGATGGGAATTAGCTACGAGGAGTTGGACAAAATCCTCGCGGCCATCGAGTCCAGTGATACCAGTAGTTGCGGCCAGGACGCCCTAGCCCGCGTGAGGGCTATGGTGGCTGCCTCTCAGCACAAAAGAGACCCGATACCGATTTGCAAGCTTTGAAATCAGAATCGAAGTCCGAGATAGCGATTTATTCTCCCCCGCCAAACGTGGATCTTTCGGTCACCCCCCCGCCGCGCAGGTACTGGGCCGTGGCTCTGGTATTTTCCTCGATGGCCAGAGCCAGGTAGATAGTTTCGCCGAAGGCATAGAGAAGCAGGAAGTAGAAACCTGCTCCCAGTACAATTCCAAGAGCGCCCAAGAATCCCCTTGCGATTCCCATCAGAGGGAAATGGGGCCCAGGAAAAATCCTGGGTGCCCTGATTGCCCTTGTTTCTCCCCATATTCCAGCGGCGAGAATTCCCAATGCGGCGAGAATGCCGAGCGCTAGCACTACCCAGGCCAGCACCTTGTAGATAGTGCCAATGATACGGAGCACTGTGAATCTCTGTTCCATAAATTCCCCCCGTTCTAACTATTCCGCAATAGACTTACCCTGTTCCTCCTCGTGCTTGCCTAGCTCTCGCATCCCCTTGAGGAACTCCGGAACAACTGTCTTAGGAAAGCGAGGCCAGGTTACAATTACCACGAACACGATCCAGCCCACTGCCAAGGCTCCATAAGTTGTGGCATCGCGCAAAGCAAGGTAGAGCAGGATGGCGTAGACAGGAGCCTGGGCAGCCATGGCCAGGGCGCGGGAACGAAAATACCAGATAAGTGCCCCGGTCATCAGGATATAACTTACGGCAATGGCCGGTGAGACATAGCCACTAAAGGTAAGATAGCAGAGCAACCCCAGGGCAACGCACACATCCACACTTAGGTCATTATCCCCCAACCAGGTACGCCTTTTATTGGGATCGCGCCGAGCCAAGGCACCATCCAGTACGTCACTGGCCCAGCCCAGAACCAGGGCCAAGGTAACGTTCGGCAAGGCGGACTGGCCCATCCTGAGCCCTAACCAGAAAAAGAGCAACGCGATGAAAAAGCGGCCAGCCGTCAGGGTGTCGGCTATGGTTTTGACATCAATCATTATGATTCCCCCTTTCGCTGTTTTCAGTGGTTCGAGATTGCTCTTGAGCGCAAAATGCCATTTTGCGCTACTAGGTGCTCTTCAGAACTGAGCCGCAATAGGGGCACTCGGCGGTTTGCGGATCAAGCCAACTTACATCACCGGGCTTCACAGGCGCGCCGCAGGCTGGGCACTTAGCGGGCAAATCTCGGCGGCCTATTGGTGGCCTCCCGGGGCCGGCAAAAGGAGGCCATCTATCGGGAGGTGCCGCAGGCATCGGCCTTGGACCAGACGGAGCCTCGGCCAAGCGGGCTTCCACCTCTTGTCGCAGAGCTTCTGCCTCGGCCTTGTAGCCCTTCCCCTCCAGCGCCTCTGCCATCCTGGGCATGATGTGTTGGATCTTGCCGACCAGTCCTGCGCGGCCGAAAAGACGCAAAGCCCGCCTCCCGTGTTCGACGGCTTGGGCGGCATCTTCCATCTCCAGATGGCAACGTGCCGCTTGCAGGTAAAGGTCCCCCGCTCGGTTCAGCATTCCGCGTTCGGCTGCACCTATGGCCAAACGCTCGAAGATAGGCGCCGCCTCGGCGAATTTGCCCTGATCCAGCAAACGATGGGCCCTTGCCAACATTTGACGGGGTCTGGGCCGCCTACGTGGTGGAAATAGCATCTTCCCTCCCAATGCCAGTGAAATTTGCAAAAAAGGGCAACCCTATCGAGTTAGAGGTATGTTTCCAGGTTTCCGCAGGCGAAGGTTACCTGCCTCCAACCTTCAAGAAATAGCTCAACACGATGGAGACCAGCCCGGCCACTATCATTTTCAGGCCCGAGATGAGCAAGTTGCCCTTGGACACCTTTCCCAGAAAAGCCCCTACGGTGAAGAGAACCCCAAGGGCCATAGCCAGGGAGAGGTAGTAGCTGAGGACAATATCGGCCAGCAAGCCACTGAAAAAGAAGGGGAGAAGCACCACCAGCGCCGCAAGGAAAGGAGCGAGGCCATCTACCAGGGCTACCACTACCACCGCTGCCCGCGAGGCCCGGCCGATCTTCGTGCTGCTGAGATCGGTCAAGATGTGATCCTCCAAGTCGTTAAGGTCCCTCTTCCGCTCGGCAGACTCCGTCAGGTAAGCCCCCCACAGACCTGAGACCCCCATAGCGATGCAGGTAGAAAAGCCAGTGACGAGGACGACACTTGCATCGCGCACGTGGGCAGTGTAGTTGCCCATCAGGACCCCGATGATGGTCAGCACCCCATCGAAGGCATTCATGGCGAAGTAGCGCCGGGCGATCTCGCCTATGCTGGCGATGTCGCTGTACTCCCGGAGCTCTTGGAACTTCTGAGCGAGGAATCCCATTTACGTCCCTTAATCCTGCGGTGTCGCTGCGTCCTCGATAATGATCTTACCCGCCACCACCTCGTCAATGGAGTGCACTGTACCTCCATTCTCCTGGATGGTCTCTACCACACTCTGGTAGAGTATGTCGGTTCCCTCGATAGTGATTTTGGCATTCTCCACCCTGCGATCAATTTCATAGATGCTGATATTGACCGCTTCCACCCCTGGGAGAGCGCTCAACTGCTGGGCCAATTCGATGATCGTAGGCTCCAGGGGCTTTAAAACATCCAATACCAATCGTCTAACCTTGCCCATGTACTGTCTAGTTTTCCTCCTTCCACTGATCAATCGCTTCGTATTAAGCTATGCTCGTAGTTAGCCAAAGTATGCGGATTCTGCTCTATCTTGCGGGCAAAAATCAGGTAGCCCGTATGGGCCACCATCCGATCCATAGGACGCAAGCGGGCCGGGACGGCTTTATACGAACGCAGCAGCAATTCTTCGACTTCGACAGCGGCGAATCCGTGCTCCGGCAGAGCTCCGATCAGCCGCACCACTTGGTTAGTTGTGGGCAAGAGGGCGCCAAAGTATCCACCGCTCTTGAGGGATGCGCGCGCCTGAGCGAGATACTCCCAGGGAGTTGGCAGATCGAGAAAAAGAGCATCCACTTCCACTTCATCGAAGCCTTCCACGATATCCCGCTCTTTCAACTCCACGAAGGGGAGCAAGCCCGATCTTTCCAGGTTTTTAGTGGCCAGGCGCAGCACATCGGGCCTCACCTCGTAGGAATAAACCCGGCCTGTGGGCATCACTGCGCGAGCCAAGGCCAAGGTGAGGCCACCGCTGCCAGTGCCGGCTTCCACCACCCTTTTGCCAGGCCCCACATTCATCTTAAGTAACACATAGCCAATGTCTTTGGGGTACATAATCTGGGTTATGCGTTTGAGGTCCAATATGAGGTCATGGGTAGAGGGTTCCAGGACGAGGAAGGGATAGCCCAGGTGGGATTGCACCTCTCGGCCCAACGGCTGACCGATGAGGTCATCATGCCTTATCACTCCTCTGTGAGTCTGCAACTCGGCACCTGATTCCAGGCGCACAATAAAGCTTTTTCGATCCTTACTCATTAAGTATACCAGGTCGTTTTCCCTGGCTATATCCACCAACTTGCCTCCTGGCAAGGATAGCTAACCTTGCCACTTTAATTATAACCCATGCGGGCCTAAAATGCAACTCTTGGCGAGGGTGTATTTCACTCTGGTGGCGAGAGCAAGAGCCAGCATCCTGTGTCATTGAGAGACGCGCCGTTTGCGCCAAAGCCTGCCCTGAGCTTTGCCGAGGGTCAATCCAAAGCTATCTTTTGAGGATAATATTAATCCCTATACTTAACTTTAATGCAACTTCAAGTGAGTGTGGGTTGAAGATTTCTTGACTTTTGTTGGTTTTAGTGTTACAATAAATTATAGTTCATTAATAACTAAAGAGGTTTCCATTGGGGTATCGCCGGTCAAATTGCGGGCCATTGCTTCCCCCGTTCATTATTTATCCAACTGTTGAATTTATTATCCCCGGGGGAAGGTAGTGTGAGCAGAGGAAAGGGGGTGATAAAGCGGGACGAGTAACTCTCTCCGGTTGCTTGCATAGGTTAGATTATTGTTCGGCGGTCATGATGGCCGAGCGCCAGTTTTCACAAAGGAGTAGAGAGAATGTTTACTATCATTGTGCTATTATTAGCCGCTGTGGCTGTGGTCATTGGTTACGGGTGGTACGCCCGGACCATAGACAGGAACGTTATTCAGCCTGACCCTAAGAAGGCCACACCAGCTAGGATGTTCATGGATGGGGTGGACTTCACACCTGCTAGCCGCAACGTGCTCTTCGGCTACCAGTTCAAGTCCATCGCCGCTCTGGGGCCCAT
>CAZRSI010000016.1:11626-20498 GCA_964602575.1 uncultured Anaerolineae bacterium | reverse complement strand
CTCTATGATTCAAACGGAGCCATGTTAGCGATCACCAACCCGATATTTGTTGGTCACCGGAAACACCCACAGATCCAAACCTATGGGGAAGTGCGTAAGCTGGCTTTCCCAGAGATTGAAACTTCATCATCTCAATAGGCTCGAGGAGCACCCTTAATATTCATGGAATGTTGAGAACCTCCCTGCTAAGCTAAAGTTCTCCAAAAAGTCGATTCCGCTCTTCGGGCTCCGCCAGGGGGGTGCAGTGGTTCATCGTCATTGATGCTGAACTGTACGGCGAGATCATCCTCGGTCTGCCTCAAACGTGCCTTTGATAATGTGCCATCTGGAAAACCTACTGGAGGCCATGCAACGAGAGGACACTGCCTCATCCAAAACTGAAAGCAGCGATCGCCGTAAAGGGGATACAGAAGGGTGAATTCCGACCTGGCCATCGTCATTGTCAGTTGGAACGTTCGCGAGCTGTTAGAAGACTGCTTGACCTCGGTGTACGAGAGCTTGCAGGGCTCAAATCTGGCATGTGAGGTGTGGGTGGTGGATAATGCCTCGACGGACGGCAGCGCGGAGATGGTGCGGGAACGCTTCCCCCTGGTCAGGCTTATGGCCAACGAGACGAACGTGGGCTTCGCCGCGGCCAACAACCAGGCCCTGCGAGCGATGGGGTTTCCCTCGGCTGATCCTCAAGAGCTCCCCCGCCACGTTCTCCTGCTGAACCCCGATACCGAGGTGCTGGATGGGGCTCTGATCACAATGGTGCGCTTCCTAGACGAGAATCCCCAGGCCGGCGTGGCCGGGGCCAAGCTCCTCTATCCCGACGGCCGCCTGCAACACTCAGCCTTCGCCTTTCCCACCCTGGCCCAGGCCTTCCTCGACTTCTTCCCCCTTCACCACCGCCTGCTCAACTCCCGACTCAATGGTCGTTACCCCCACAAGCTCTACGAACGGGGAAAGCCCTTCCCTATTGACCACCCCCTCGGGGCAGCGCTGATGGCACGAAGGGAGGCCATCCAGCAGGTGGGCCTACTGGATGAGCGGTTCTTCATCTACTGCGAGGAGATTGACTGGTGCATGAGGATGAAAAAGGCGGGCTGGGGGATCTACTGCGTGCCCAGGGCCGAGGTGGTGCACCACGTGGCCAGGAGCACCCGCCAGGTGCGGGGCAAGATGTTCGTAGCCCTGTGGAGGAGCCGTTATCTGCTCTTCGAGAAGCACTACAGCCCTATCTACCGGTGGGCCGTGCGCTGCATCGTGCGGCTAGGGCTGCGAGCGGAGAGACGTCGAGCCCTGGCAGCTCATAAGCGAGGCGAGATCAGCGAGGCGGAACTGGAGAGCTATCTGGCAGCGTATGAAAGGGTAGCAGAGATGTCGAAACCAGGCCCCTCGAAGTTCCTATGAATTCCCTCAAGTTCCTGTGCTTCAGGAACTCAGGGGAACTGGGGGGAACTCAGGGAGTTCGGGAGAGTGCTTTTCCAAATGGAGAAACAGCCGAAGTTAACCGTCATTATCCTCGCCAAGAACGAAGAGCGAAATATCGCCGAGTGCATCGCCAGCGTGCAGTGGGCCGATGAGGTGGTAGTGTTCGATTCCTTCAGCCAGGACAGGACGGTGGAGCTGGCGCAAGAAGCAGGGGCAATGGTTCTCCAACATCCTTTTCAGAATTTCGCCCAGCAGCGCAACGCCGCCCTGGAAGCCGTGGACACCGACTGGGTCTTCTTCGTTGATGCCGACGAGCGCGTCACGCCAGAACTGGCCGCCGAGGTGCGTTGTGCCATCCAAGATGAATCGCACTCAGGCTGGTGGGTGCCACGCCACAACTACATCTTTGGCCAGGTGATCCGCCATGCCGGCTGGTATCCCGACTACCAACTGCGCCTCCTGCGGCACGGCAAGGCCCACTACGACCCCAAGCGCGAGGTTCACGAGATTGTAATCCTGGATGGCGAGGCAGGGTATCTGGAGAATCCCCTGATCCACTACAACTACGACAACTTAGCCCAATTCATCGAGAGGCAAAGCCGCTACACCGACTACGAGGCCAAGATCCTCTTTGAACAGGGCATCCGCCCCAGGCCTCACAACTTCATCCTGCAACCCCTCCGGGAGTTCCGACGACGCTACATCTCCTTGGAGGGCTACAAGGATGGCTTCCATGGGCTACTCTTGAGCTTGTTGATGGCTTATTACACTTTAGTCACGTACATACGCCTGCGGAGGCTGTGGCAAGGCATGTCTAGCAGGCCTGAAACGGAAGTCGGATAGGGATGCATTTCAGTTTTTGGGCAAATGTCATTGCGAGCAGAGCAAGGCAATCTCCTGCCAGCAAGCGGGAGATTGCCCTTCGGCAAAGCTCAGGGCAGGCTTCGGCGCAAAAGACGCGCCTCGCAATGACACAGGCCAGGCTGGCTCTTACTCTCGCCACCAAAGTGAAATACACCAGCTGGATAGTTATGGATGGTCTTTACACGGAAACTGTGGTATAATATGGTTGACTACGCGCCGGAGGGACAACTCGTGCGTCAGGTGTTGGGGCCATTGATGAGGTTAGACGTTCGAAACAATTGGTCACTTATCAGGCTGGGTCCGGCTTGGGCAGCTCTATGCGGTGCTGTGGCCTCCGGTCGGCTGGCGCTCAGTGGTCAGAGTCTGCTGTTTTTGCTGATGGTTTTGTTCTTAGCCGATCCTCTCTGGGGTACCCTGTGGCATCTGATTGCCGAGAGAGATTGGTTTGCCTACTCCGCCGACTTACAGGTTGAGAAAGAAGACTTAGCTGCCCTGCCCTATACCACACCGGGCTCCCTCAGCTATCGTGCCTTTAGCTGGCTAAACCGTAAATGGGCCTGGTGGCGAGTGGTGTTCTGGCCACAACTAGGGCACGCTTTGCTTACCCTGGCACTTGCTTTGTTCTTGACTTTGATTCTGTCCGTTATTCTGGGGCAGCGAGTCATTCTCATCACCATAGCAGCCTTAGCTGTCACGGTGCTAGCACTTCTTCGTGCCCACCGGCATGGTGCATCATCTTCGTCCCTACAAGCCATCTTGGAGATGGGGTTCGCCTGGCTGGCTGGCCATGTGGCCTTCGCCCCTCTCACTTTGTGGTCGTTTGTGCTGGCAGGCTTCTACACAATAGCCTATCACAGTTGTCTGAAACTGGCTCAAAATAGCGCGGGGCGCTGGCTGCTATTGTTGAAAGCATCACAAGCTACTGTTATCGCTATCCTCGTCTTCCTGAGAGAGCCAGTCATAGCCGGTGTAGTAGCCCTTATGCTGCTGCCTCAGATGCTTCTGCAGCCTTTTCTCAATCAAGGCGCCGTGGAGCTTTGGTACCTGCGGCGGACGTATCCTTTCCTGATGGCCGGGACGCTGCTGGCAGCACTGGCAGTCCGCTAGGCCCGGCAGACCCTTAGGGTTTCCCAAAACCCTAAGGGTCTCTTTATGCTTGACATTCCCCCTTTTAAGCGCTATACTGTTATCAAGCAACTCTCAAGGAGGCACCCTATGAAACACCTGCTTAGCATCGCCGACCTATCAACGGAAGAAGTATGGCAGATCTTGAACCTGGCCAAAGAGCTCAAGGAGGAGTGGCAGAAAGGCGGCAATAAGCCTATTCTGAAGGGTAAGACTTTGGGCATGGTTTTCCAGAAGCCCAGCCTGCGGACCCGGGTATCTTTTGAAATGGGGATGATCCACCTAGGAGGCCAAGCTCTCTATTTGTCGCCAAATGAGATCAAGCTGGGGGAGCGAGAGAGCGTGCCGGATGTGGCCCGGGTGTTGTCTCGCTACGTGGATGGTATCATGGCCAGGGTATTCGCCCATAGACATATTGAAGAACTGGCTGCTTACTCCCGGGTGCCGGTTATCAATGGCCTGTCCGACTACAACCACCCCTGCCAGGCTCTGTCGGACCTCCTCACTATCTGGGAGAAGCGGGGGAAGCTAAAAGGATTGAAGTTGGCCTATGTGGGTGACGGGAACAACGTGGCCACCTCCCTGCTATTCGCCGCTACCAAAGTGGGCATGGATATCACTCTCGCCTCACCAGAAGGCTATGAGCTGAGCGACGAGGTTGTGGAACTGGGGCGGAAATTCGCTGCCCAGAGCGGAAGCAAAGTAGAGCTGGTACGCGACCCCGCTACGGCGGTGCAGGAAGCCGACGTCATCTACACCGATGTTTGGACAAGTATGGGCCAGGAGGAGGAGATGGAGAGACGCCTCAAGATCTTCCCCCCTTACCAAGTGAAAGCTGCTTTAGTGGCTCAGGCCAAACCTGATGTCATAGTCATGCATTGTCTGCCGGCTCACCGAGGCCAGGAGATCACCGACGAGGTGGCCGACGGTCCTCACTCAGTGATTTTCGACCAGGCCGAAAACCGGATGCATGCTCAGAAAGCAATCCTGGCACTGCTGATGGCTAGCTGAGATAGATGGAGGTTTCCCGACCGAGCTCCCTCCACCTCATTCAGAAGCCATGGTGAATTGCTCCCCACTTTCGAATTTTGAGCTAGAGAATGAGTCTACCCGATATTCTATGGGTGTTCACACGCCTGAACCTGCGTAGTGTAATTGATATCCTGCTGGTGGCCCTGATTTTCTACGGCTTGCTCCGCTTGATCCAGGGGACTCAAGCTGTCCAGTTGCTTCGGGGCGTGGTTATCGTGGTCCTACTAACCATCCTTATCACCAGCGTCCTCCAGTTGACGGCTTTCCGCTGGCTGATCAGGAACTCGCTCTCTGCCCTTTTGGTGGCCATACCGGTGATTTTCCAGCCTGAGTTGAGACGAGCTCTGGAGCGCGTAGGGCGTGCAGGCTTTCTGATGAATCGCCAGGAGCCGACTAGCGACCGGGTGATCGAAGAAGTCTGCCAGGCCTGTCAGCGTCTATCGGAATGCCGTCATGGAGCCCTGATTGTCCTGGAGCGAGAAACGGGTTTGCAGGAATACATTGACACAGGCACGAGGGTGGATGGGAGGGTCTCTGCTGAGCTTCTCTTAACTATCTTCTTTCCCAATACCACTCTACACGATGGTGCCGTCATCATCCGTGAGGATAGGGTTGTAGCCGCCGGCTGCGTGTTGCCCCTGGCGAGTGATATGATGCCCGATCGTCAACTGGGCCTCCGCCATCGAGCAGCGGTTGGTGTGACTACGGAAACCGATGCTGTCTCGATTGTTGTTTCCGAGGAGACAGGCATCATCTCCATCGCCCACAACGGCCGCATGATACGCCGCCTCGACGTGAATCGGCTGCAAAAAATCCTGCAGGCTTTCTACAGGCCACGACTCGAGAGAGCTTGGCCCCGTTGGTTGGAATGGATGGAAAGGTTTACAAGCAAGGTGTAGCACATGCGGCGAAGAATTCTGAACGATCTCGGTTCGGTGGTACTGGCCATAACCCTGGCGATCACTATCTGGGTGGTAGCCACTAATGAAGAGAATCCCAGCGTTAAAGACGCTTTCCCCGACCCTATACCTGTACAGGTGTTGAACAAACCCGAGGGCACAGTCGTTTTTCCCGAAATTGTCAAGACGGTGCGAGTCACTGTGCGCGCACCTCAAACCAACTGGGACAGGCTGACAGCCGAGAAGTTCGAGGCCTACGTTGATTTAGGAGGCTTACCTGTCGGACGATATGATGTGGATATCCAGGTGACCTGCACCGATCCAGCCGTCAAGATTTTGGAGGTCGAGCCCCCTGAGGTCAGCATCAGACTGGAAGAGTACAAGGAGAAGATGCTGGGTGTGAAAGCCAGGGTTATGGACAATCCCCCCTTGGGTTACATAAATCGCCCCCCCACAGTGTCTCCTTCCATGGCGAAGGTAAGCGGGCCAGCCTCCCTGGTGGATCAAGTGAGCCAACTGGTGGCCGAGGTATATCTGTGGGGAGCTAGGGAGACCGTGGAACGACAGGTAGACCTTTCAGCGCGCAATGAGAAAGGGGAACCTATAGGCTGGGTGGAGATCGATCCCCCCGAAGTTACGGTCCGGGTCCCTATTGAGCAGAGACGTGGCTATAAAGAAGTGACTGTAAGACCCATCATAGAGGGAGAGGTCGCCTCCGGCTACCGCATCAGTAATGTATCCGTCGAGCCTTCCAATGTAACTATTTTTGGCAGTCCATTAATCATTGAAGGTATCCCTGGCTACCTGGAAACGATCCCCATTGATGTCAGCGATGCCAAAGCCGATGTCGTCGAACGGGTTACCCTCACCTTGCCGGAGGGGGTCACGGTGCTGGGTGAGCAGTCCGTCGTGGTGACCGTCAACGTGACGGCTATCGAAAGCAGCCTGACAGTACAGCGTGGATTCGTCATCCGGGGATTGCAACCGGGATTTAGCGCTAAGCCATCGCCCGAAGCAGTGGATGTCATCCTCTCGGGGCCTGTGCCCAAGCTGGATGCCTTGAGGGCCCAAGATGTCCAGGTTATTTTGGACCTATCCAACCTGCAATGGGGCACTTACAAGATAACGCCTGAGGTCGTTACCCCAGAAGGCCTCAAGGTCGAGAGCATTTTGCCAGATACTATTGAGGTGGAGATCACTGTTGGCCCTCAGCCTACGCCCACCAATACACCAGAACCCACCCCAACGCCAGTACCTACCGAGACACCAGAAGCAACGGCGACGGTGGGACCAGTGGAGACATCCCAGCCTGTGGAGACGCCTATCCCAACACAACCGCTACCCACAGCTACGCTCACACCTACATCCACTCCCACACCCGCTCCTTCTCCTACCCCCACCCCTCCTCCTACCCCTCCTCTTCTGGCCAGCTGCTCCGATCCTGGGTCACGCCTGACTTTTCCAACAGTGAACGCCGTGTTGAAGGGCCAGGTCCAGATTATGGGCTCTGCCTATGTGGAGGATTTCGATTATTACAAGTTCGAGTTTCGCCCCCAGGAGGCCTCCGAGTGGTCATTCCTGCAGAGCTTCAAGACCCCTGTGGCCGAAGGGCTTTTGGGCGTTTGGGATACTTCTGGTCTATCCCCTGGGAATTACTGGTTCCGTCTGGTGGTGGTGAAGAAGGACGGAAACTACCTCGAGCCCTGTCAAGTACCGGTCATTATTCAATGACCAATGAACCAAGGAAAGTTTTGGGATTTGGTCATTGAGATTTGATATGTCTAATAAGCCTATCGTAGCCATCGTTGGACGGCCCAACGTGGGCAAATCTACCCTGTTCAACAGACTAGTGGGGAAGCGCTTGGCCATCACCCACGAGGTGCCAGGCACCACCCGCGACCGCCTGTATGCCGAGGCCCAGTGGCGCGGTGTGGAATTCATCGTGGTGGACACAGGAGGGCTAGACCTGGCATCTACCGATGAACTCATGGCCCAGGTGCGAGCCCAGGCACAGGTAGCCATTGCTGAGGCCGACGTGGTTCTCTTCCTAGTTGACGTTCAAGACGGGCTAACAGCGGGCGACAAGGAAGTGACCCAGGTGCTTCACCGCTCGGCCAAACCGGTGGTGCTGGCCGCTAACAAAGCCGACAACCGGCCCCTAAGAGAGGCGGCGGTGGAGTTCTACTCCCTCGGGTTGGGGGAGCCGTACCCGATTTCGGCCCTGCACGGCATAGGCACTGGCGACCTGTTGGATAGGGTGGTGGCAGCCTTTCCTGCGGAGGAAGAAGGGGAAGAGCTGGAGGCAGTGAAGATCGCCATCGTCGGGCGGCCCAATGTGGGCAAGTCTTCCTTGCTCAACAAAATCCTGGGTCAGGAACGATCCATTGTCCACGAGATCCCTGGCACTACGCGGGACGCCATTGATACCCAAATAGAGTGGGAAGGCCAGCCGGTAGTGCTCATAGACACCGCTGGCATCCGAAGGAAGGGGCGCATCCAACGAGGAGTGGAGAAATACAGCGTACTGAGAGCACTGAGGGCCATAGATCGGGCCGATGTAGTGCTGCTACTCATTGATGCGGTGGAGGGGGCGACTGCTCAGGATGCTCATATCGCCGGCTACATTCTGGAGGCGGCCAAAAGTGTGGTGGTGGTGGTCAACAAATGGGACCTGGTGGAGAAGGATACTTACACCATGCAGGCTTATCTGGAGCATGTGCGTAGGGAACTGCGCTTTTTGGATTACGTGCCCGTCCTCTTTATCTCCGCGCTAACCGGCCAGCGGGTAGATCGGGTGCTGCCCACCGCTTTGCGCGTCCAAGAGGAGCGCCTCATTCGTATACCTACCGCCGAACTGAACCGCATCCTGCAGGAAGCCATAGCTCGCCACGCCCCGCCCAGCAAAGCCGGCAGGCGTCTGAAGTTTTATTACGCTACCCAAGCCGCTGTAGACCCTCCTACCTTCGTTTTCTTCGTTAACGACCCCGATTTAGTACATTTCTCCTACAAACGCTACCTGGAGAATAAGCTCAGAGAACACTATGGCTTCCTGGGAACACCCTTGCGATTGAGCTTCAGGAGGCGGAGAAATCCAAAGTCCAAAGCTCGAAATGCTTGATTTGCGAATGCTTCGTTTTCATGCTATACTCTCAGTAGTTATCGGCACAATAGAGGTGAGATGACAATGCCATTCACGGTAACCGATTTTCGCGATTTGATTCGTATCCTCCATACCCAGCCAGAATGGCGGGCGGAGCTGCTGCGAGTATTGTTCCCTGAAGCCCTGGTAGACCTACCTCGCGCTCTGGAGGAGTTGGCAGAGGCACAACGCCAGACGGAGAAAACACTAAAGGAAGTGACAGAGCGGATGGAACAGGGCTTCGCCGAGGCTGCTGCCGACCGCAAGCGCATCTGGGAGGCCATGCAGCAGGGCTTCGCCGAGGCTGCTGCCGACCGCAAGCGCATCTGGGAGGCCATGCAGCAGGGCTTCGCCGAGGCTGCTGCCGACCGCAAGCGCATCTGGGAGGCCATGCAGC
>CAZRSI010000016.1:0-11526 GCA_964602575.1 uncultured Anaerolineae bacterium | reverse complement strand
GCAGCAGGGCTTCGCCGAGGCTGCTGCCGACCGCAAGCGCATCTGGGAGGCCATGGAGCGAGGTTTCGCCGAGGCTGCTGCCGACCGCAAGCGCATCTGGGAGGCCATGCAGCAGGGCTTCGCCGAGGCCGCTGTAGAGCGTGGCGAACTGAAAGGGCTTACCAAGGAATGGTTCTATCATTACCGGGCCGCCTCTATTTTCGGCCGTTTGCTTACTGCTGGCCGAGAGGTCACGCAAGAGGTGAGTAAACAGCTCCGCGCTGCTCAAGAAGCAGGCCGCGTATCCGCCGAGGAATACCAAAGCGTGTTGGATGCCGATCTCCTGTGGGGTGGCAAGCTGTGGGACACGGGCGAGGAGGTGATTCTGGTTCTGGAAGCCTCTTGGAAGGTGCACGAGGATGACGTGGAACGAGCAGCACAACGAGCTGGGGTGTTACGCCGGATAGGGCTGAAGGCGCTACCCGTGGCTGCGGGCAAGGAGTGGCCGAAGCAAGTCGAGGAACGGGCTCTCCGAGAGCGAGTGGTAATCACTCGCGACGGGCGGGTGGATGATACAAGCTGGCAAGCAGCACTGGCTGGCCTGCCATGAACCTGGTGGATTAGATCACACTTCGGTGAAAAAGCCACCAGAGGATAGAATCCCTTGGTGGCTTTTTGTTTGTGAGGTCCTATCTCCTCCTGACAGAGGAGTTGGGCGGATAGCTTACTCGCTTGGTCCTCTCCAAGGAAAGAGATGCTTTCATCTTGCGCAACTATCGAAATAGTGCATCGGCCGGCATGCCGGGCTTCAGCCGATGGTCGGGGTTGTCCAGGCGGATCTTGACAGCAAAAACCATGTGCACCCGCTCTTCCTTGGTCTGCACGTTCTTGGGTGTGAACTCGGCCTTGGACGCGATATGGGAAACGTGGCCGATGAAAACGTCCTCGTATGCATCCACGGTGACCTCTACCTTCTGGCCCGGAAACACCCGTCCCAAATCGGTTTCTGGCACGTAGACAGTTAGCGTCACCTCGTCCAGGTTGGCCAGGGTCAGCAGCGAGGCCCCAGGAGCAGCCACTTCGCCAACATGGACCAGCCGCTCGGCGACGACACCACCCACCGGCGCAGTCAACGTCAAATGCTCCAACTGAACGTCCAGGGCTTTCAAAGCAGCCTTGGCGCCAGCTAGCGTGGCCTCGGCCTGGGCAACGTTGGCCTCAAGTAGGGCGATTTCCTCACTTCGAGTGCCAGCTTTCAGCAGGTCGAGGGCTGCCTGGGCCTGGTCGAGCTGGGCCTGGGCGGCGGCTGTGCCGGCTCTGGCGGTGAGCACCGCCGCCTGAGCCGCCTCTACGCCAGCCTGTGCCGTGTCCACATTTACCTTTGCCGCCTCTACGCCAGCCTCAGCCTGGGCCAGTTGCGCCTGGGCAGCATCCACCGCAGCCTTTGCCATATCCACCTCTTCGGGACGTGCGCCGGCCTTGACCTTGTCTAGTTGGGCCTGTGCCTGACGCACCGCCGCCTGAGCAACCCGAATCTGCTCTTCGGATGCGCCTTTGGCCGCCAGCTCGTATTGCAATTGGGCGATGCGGGCGGAGATCTCAGCCGCCCCGACCGCTGCATCAGCCAAGTCCTTCTGGTAGTCTGGAGCCCCTGGTGTGCCTTTTATCGCATCTCTCTCCAGTTGCGCCTGCCAGACGGCGTTGCGGGCCAACTCCCAGTTCAGCCGGGCGATCTCCACCGATTCCTCATCCGGGCCAGCCTGCACTTGCTCTAATTGGGCTTGCGCGCTATCCACAGCGCTCTGGGCAATGGCGATGTCCTCCTTGGTAGCCCCTGCCTGCAGTTGGGCCAGTTGAGCCTTGGCTCTGTCCATGTCCGCCTGAGCAGCCGCTACCAACGACTCTGCACTTCTCTTGGCCACTCTGGCAGCCAGTAGTTGGGCTTTTGCTGCCTTCAGTTTGGCTTCGGCAGCGGCCTGCTGGCTTTTTGCCGATTCCAGGCCAGCCTGCGCCGCCGCGACTGCCGCCTCGGCTTGAGCGATTTCCTCAGGACGGGCGCCAGCTTTGGCCTGGGCCAATTGTGCCCGCGCGGCCTCCAGCGCTGCCTGCGCCTGAGCGACAGCGGCCTCGGCCTGCTCTCGCTCGGCTAGCAGCATGGCCTTGTCCAGCTCAATCAGTACGTCGCCAGCTGCCACCTCGTCTCCCTCATCGGCCAGTATGGCCACGATGCGTCCGCCCATCTCTGCTGCAACGGTGACCTCCTCGGCTTCGATGGTACCGGAGGCGAACAACGCCTCAGATCGCTGTGTTGACCTCCTTGCCAGGATCGGGACAGCACTGCCAGTTGCTTGGCCTTTTACCCTGGCCACGACTTTACTCCACGCGGCCGGGTTCATACAGTAGAGCCACGCAACACCGCCAGCACCTGCAATGAGGACTACCGCAATCGCAATGATGACAAGTCTTCGCTTCATTGGACCTCTCCCATCCGTATGTGGTGCACAATCCCGCCCTCACTGGTTTGTTTAACTCGAAGCCCTGAACTTTAAACCCGAAATGAAGCACAGACGAGCCTGGCGCCACAGCCAAGCGCTCTCAGTCAGTTGCGAGACCGTCAGGGCTACCGCGGCCACCGACGCGCCAGGCAACAGACCCAGCCTGGCCCCTATCAGCAGCACCGCCCCCAGCACGACCAGATTAAGCACCGTGGCCTGGGCGATGCCGCTGGTGATCCTGCCAGTAACGACAATGCCACGCAACATGTTCACCACTACGGCCAACGCTGGCAACAATACCGCCAGCCGCAAGGCAGCCACTGCAAAGAGTGTCAGTTCCTCGCTCAGCCCGGCGATCCGCTGTTGCCACCAGGGGGCCAGGGGCGTATAGGCGATAAATAGTAGCAAGGCCAACGACCCCACGCCCACCATCGTGGCAAAGCGACGCAGCGTCTTCATGGCCGCTGGCCCATCCAGGAGAGCGATCACCACATCCTGCAAGCTCAGCCCAAAACTGCGCAGGGCAAACAACTGCCCACTGACTACCGGCCAGACAGCCAATGACTCGACAGGGTAAGGTGAGCGGGCCAGGCCGGCATTGATAAGTGGAGTGGTGGAGAGCGTGATGGCGGACGTGAGGGCCAGGGGTGCATAGAAGCGGAGCAAATCACGCCAGGTCAAGGGAGTTTTCTCAGCCGGGGTGTCTGCCCTCTTAACCTTTTGCACTGCCGGCTGCGCCATATACCAGATGTAAAGCGACTCCGCCATGGATGATGCGCCCAGCGCCAACCCGCCCACCGTGGCGCCGTCCAGCTTGCCCCAGGCCAGTCCTGCCAACGAAACACCCACAGCGGTGAACAGCCGGATCGTGGTGCCATAGCCTATCTGACGAGTGTACCCATGCCAGATCATAATGCCCTGATGGAAACGACGAAAGCCAACGGCGGCAGGCCATAGAGCCAGCGCCCATAGAGTCGGACGCACCTTGGCAGCTATCTCGGTCGGCGCCCCGATAAGCCGCACCACTGCAATGTTGAACAACGGCGTGAGACCCAGCAATAGCATGACCGCTGTCACCAGGGCGTTGAACGCCAACGCAAAACGCCACACCAGACGGAACGAATCACGGTCGCGGGCCAGTGCGTTGCTGGCAGTGAGTAGTGGGTCGATGGGGCTTTCCACCGCCAGCGCCAGCGACTGGGCAATGCCAAACGCAGCCAGTTGTAGTTTGGCCTCAGCCATACGGGCGATAATGGCATTGACAGCCACGCTTTCCGTGGCTATGAGCAGCCAACTGGTCGCCAAGGGCAACCAGAAGCGCAATACGGCAAATGGAGTTAGCCCGACGAAGCCATTCCGCCGGGCATCCGTCTGTTGGATAGACCTAGACACAGTTAAGGCAATCGGAGCCAGGCCCTCAGCGAGAGTGATCAGACCGCCCACGCCACTGATGAGCGCCGGATAGCAAACGACAGGGAGTCGGTGGCGGGCAGCAAAGCGCAAGCGACCGCTAACAATCTTAGCCTCATGGTCGCTCCTAAACGTTATGCATCCACCTTGTCACTTTCTTATTTTGACTGGATGGGTGGGGCAGATTGTGTAAGGGGCAGATGCGTCAATCGCTTCGTCTCATCTTCTCTTCTAACCGGCCGACGAGGAGGGATAGGGTTAGCGTAAGCACCATGTACATGGCCGAGACCGTTATCCAGGTCTCAAAAATATACCGTGTAGCGACAACGACTTGCCGTCCCATAAAAGTCAGTTCCTGAATAGATACCACCGAGGTGATGGCCGAGTACTTAATGGTATTGATGAATTCATTGGCCAGCGCCGGAAGAACTCGCTTAATCGCCTGGGGCATGACAACGAAGCGCATCTGGTCAAGCCAGGACAGACCCAGAGAGTAAGCAGCCTCTAATTGCCCTCGTTCGATGGATTCGATTCCCGCCCGGACAACTTCAGTGATATATGCGCCCTCAAAAAAAGCCAGAGTGACAATGCCGGAGATAAACTGGACAAAAAGGGATTCCTTAGCGAAAAAGATCTCTAGAATCGCTTTGGCACTTTCCGAACGACTACGGATAAAGCTCTCCACACCCAGGAGGGGCATGATCTGATCTACGACAAAGAAGTAGAAGATGAAGATAAGCACCAAGGGCGGCAGATTCCGGATCAACTCCACGTAAGTCCTGCCAACCATGCGCAGAAATAAACTCTTGCTGGTTCGAAAAAGACCAACGGTGATTCCCACAATCGTTGCCAGTATCGTGGCCCAGATTGATAGCTTCAAGGTTGTGATTAGCCCTTGCAGCAAGTAATTGGGCACCAATCTGCCTTCTTCGTTCCGATGAAGCAGGAATTGCGGAATCGCCGACCAGTCGCCTTTGTATTCGAGCCCGTACTTGATGCGATAATAGGCATATACACCGGCCGCAATACAGAGGAGAATGATTACGATATCTACGGCTCGAAACTTAGCCTTCCTGGCGATCAAAACACTACTCCCCAAAATAGTGAGGCTGCCACCCGCCCTGACGAGCGGGTGGCAGATCTCAAACATCGCTGACGGCTATTCTCCTAAGAGGTGCTTCCAGTCCTTGGTTCCAAACCAATAGTCAGCTTTCTCCTCGAGCCAATCCTGATTTGCCCGAATCCACGAGTTGAAGAAGAACAGGGTATCGGGATCGCCTTTGCGGACAGCAAAGGCACAGGGCTCATGGGTGCAGAGTTCTCCACCGAGTGGCCGATACAGGACATCCGGGTAGTCAGCAGCCCAGAACGCTGGCGTGGGAGAAGAGGAGAAGGCAGCATGGGCGTTACCGTTAAGCACATCCTGTATCACCGCCTCATCGGTATCAAACTGGTGTAACTGAGCTTTGGGTGCGAACTTCTTGGCTGCCGCGACGGGCGTAGCCCCCATCCGAACTGCGATAATGATATCCTCTCTATTCAGCTCCTCCAGACTGGTCACGCCGGGAAGCATGTTCTTGTTGACCACACAGTCCACACCAGTCCATTCATATGGAATGGAGAAGTTTACCTTCAGAGCTCGCTCCGGGGTAACTCCCATGCCACCGATGATAACATCGAATTTACCGGTGAGCAAAGCGGGGATGATGCCAGACCACTCAGTAGGCACGAATTCCACCTCGACCCCCATGTCCTCGGCCAGCTTCGTAGCAACATCAACTTCAAAGCCCACCAGGTTGCCGTCTTTGTCCTTGAAGGCCCAGGGCACGAAGATATCAAGACCCACCTTCAAGGTGCCGCGCCTGAGGATATCGTCAATCAGGCTTTCAGGCTTTCCGGCCTCGGTGGCTTCCTGCTTTGGCCCCGTCGCACAGGCGGTCAGTAAACCAAGAACGCTGAAGACCAGAGCTATAACTGCTACCACCTTGATCAAACCACTTGTTTTCCTCATTTCATTCCTCCTTTTAGATTCAGATGACTTTTGTGACCCAGTTTTCAAATGGACACAGTGAAGTTTTTAGCCCCCCTATCACCTCCTTGCCTATCGTTTATTTACAGGATCTTGCTCAGGAAGAGCTTGGTGCGCTCCTCTTGCGGATTCTCAAAGAAATGCTCGACTGTGCCTGTCTCCACGATCTCTCCTCCATCCATAAAGATCACCCAGTCGCTGACCTCCCTAGCGAAGCCCATCTCGTGAGTGACTACCACCATGGTCATTCCCTCTCTAGCTAGATCCTTCATTACGTCGAGCACTTCTTTGATCATCTCTGGGTCCAAAGCGCTGGTGGGCTCGTCAAATAGCATTACCTTGGGCATCATAGCCAGGGCGCGTGCAATAGCAACCCGCTGTTGTTGACCGCCGGAGAGCTGAGCCGGGTAATTATTGGCCTTGTCAGCGATTCCCACCTTTCGCAATAATTCCATGCTGAATTCAGTGGCCTCCTCCCGGCTTTTTTTCCGAACCCGTATCTGGGCCAGGTTCACGTTCTCCAGGACGGTCATGTGGGGGAAGAGATTGAAAGACTGAAATACCATACCTACTTCTTTGCGTATCTCCAGGCGGTGTTTCTTGTCGTCATCGAGAGGGATACCATCCACTATGATCGTACCGCTGTCCGGTCTTTCAAGTCCATTGATGCAACGGAGCAGGGTGGACTTGCCCGAGCCCGAAGGTCCCATGATCACCACCACTTCCTGGCGGCGGATTTTTGCCGAGAAGTTCTTGACAGCCTGAACTCCTCCAGGGAAGGTCTTACTCACATTATCAATCGTAATGATGTAGTCTCCCAATTCTTTTCCACTCATTAGCTCTCCTCGATTGCGCTAAGTGCCTATCCAAAAAGTCTTTTTGCTCCCACTGGACCTTAATCCAGCGGCAGACTAAGGTCCGCTTGAGCATTTTGGGATAGGCTGGCTCTAAGTGCACTGTTGCATAAGTTCGCTCACTCTTCTCCCCGCTCCCGCGGGACCCCTCGGCTTGCTCAGGGTAGGCCTTAGTCTCACGTCCTTCTAAGTACCAAAGCGAGGTTCCTGAGTGCTGAGGACAAACATCAGGTTAAGACCTTGAACCGTTTCTCCATATAATTTACAATCGTAGATAAAGTCACTGTAACCACCAAATAGAGCGCCGCTGTGGTGAACCACACTTCAAATGTAAGAAACGTATCAGCAGCGATAATCCGGGCCTGAAGTGCCAAATCGTTGAGAGAAACCAGACTAACCAAAGCCGAGTTCTTGATCAGGGTGATAACCTCGCTGGTCAATGGTGGCAGAATACGCCGAACGGCCTGGGGCAGGATAATGTCCCGATAGGTATCAAAAGTACTCAAGCCCAGACTGTACGCTGCTTCCCATTGCCCTTTATGTAGAGAGACGATTCCGGCCCGGAAGATTTCTGACATATAGGAGCCCTCAAACAATGCCAGGGCCATAACCGCTGAAGCAAAGCGCCCGAGTCCAAGAATCGGGCCAATCACGAAATAAACAAGATATATCTGCACCACCAGCGGAGTGTTCCGGATTGTTTCCAGGTATCCCCTGGCCAGTATCCTGCCCATAAAAGAATCAGATAGCCGCGCCAGGGCTGTCCCTAGTCCAATGGCAAGGGCCAAGGCAAGGCTAACCCCCGAAATCCTGAAGGTAAATAATAACCCTTGGATCAGCTCGCCAGCAATAAGATGGCCTTCCTCAACTCGGAACAGGTAGCGGGGAATACGGTACCACTGCCAGTAGTAACCGAGTCTAGAGGTGCTAATTGACATCAGCCAGATGGTCACAGCCATCAGGAAGACAAACAATACGATGTCTTTCCAGGGCGAACGAAGGAGAAACACCCGTTGCCTTAGTAAATGAAAGAACGAGATCTTGGGTCTAATACACTCTTCCATAACCGGGTCAATTCAGAAATATCTTGACAAATTATATTCACAAGATATCATCATGTCAACCTGCTAAACCCTCTTACTTGTCCCCCTTCTTCTTTATCCTGCACAGTCCCGCCCGCAGCGACGGAGTGGCAAAGATCGGATCGCGGTCCCGATGATCGGTCAACACGTTAGCATTCGCCTCCTCCCAGCCGTGCAGCAGGTTCACCACACCAGGAACAATACCTTCGGTTACTCTAGCCTTGATTTCGATGGAGCCCCGCAAACTCTCGATGATGATCCAGTCCCCGTCGCTAATGCCATACTCCTCAGCCGTCGTGGGATGGATCTCGGCATACGGCTCTGGCTCGATGCGCCGCAGACTGGGCAGGCCTCGATGCCGCGAGTGAGTATAAGCGGTGGCTCTGCGCCCGGCGTTGAGGATCAATGGATAGCGCTTTGCCGTCTCCGGCGCGCGGACGTGGCTCTCGGCCGGCTCCTCATAATGCGGCAGAGGGTCATATCCATAGCTCTCCAAGACATGGGAATAAAGCTCTACCTTTCCAGTGGGCGTCCGGAAGCCCTCTTTCTCGTAACGCCGGTATCTCGGTGGCTCCCCGTAGAACACGCCTGCCGGGTCGTCCTCAAGGTCCGCCACCGTGATCCCCAGCGGTTCGAGTTGATAATCAATTGCCTCTCTTTCGTCAGCCCATGGATAATAGTCCCCATATCCCATCCGATGGGCGAGCTCCTTCCAAAACCACCAATCCGACCTTCGCTCCCCGGGGTCGGTGATCTGCTTGCGCAGGCTGAGATACCATGTGGGTTTGTCTACACCAAAAGGAGCCGTATGAGCGATGAGCTGCATTTTTTCGAACTGTGAAGCCGCCGGCAATACAACGTCCGCCAATCTGGCGGTCGCTGTCATATAGAGATCCACCACCACCATAAAATCCAGACGCCGGAAGGCAGCCTCAACCCGCTGGCTGTTCGGCCATGTGATGACAGGATTGCCTCCGGTTAACAACATAGCCTTAATCGGATACGGTTCATCGGTGAGCAAGGTCTCGATCAGCACATCGCCCGGAACGAATTCACCAAACTCAACAAACAAAGGGTATTTGTCCGCCCCCAGGGGCTTTAGGCCAACCGGCCTTTTCTCTCTGAGCCTTACGTCGGTCAGAGGAAGTTTATCAACCAGAACGTGACCTCCCGGCACGTCTATGTTTCCCGTTAATGCTTTCAAGATCATCAGGGCACGCAGCGTTTGTGCGGAATTGGAGTGATGCTCCAGTGCATTGCCAGCGTCCATCCAGGCCGGTTTATTGGTGGCATAAGTTTCAGCGATTCGCCGCACATCGTTTGCCGCCACGCCCGTGATAGACTCTACTTTTTCAGGCGTGAATGGTTTGACGCGCTCGGCCAACTGATCAAAGCCCGTGGTCCATTGCTCTACAAACTCGGCATCGTACAGTTCCTCGGTGATGAGGAAATTGATGAGGCCCAGTGCTAAGGCAATGTCGCTGCCGGGTCGAATCGGCACATAGATGTCCGCCTTTCGCGCGGATTCGCTGAATCGTGGATCAACGACGATCAGCTTAGCCCCGCGCTTGCGGGCTTGAGTTATGTAACGCCAGTGGGTAGCGCTATGGCTGGTCACCGGGTTAGCGCCCCAGAGGAAAACACAGCGCGTGTACTCTGGCTCGAACCCGTCAATCTCCTCGATGCCATAGGTGAGATGCTCGGCAATGACGGCCGGCAGGTAGCACATGTGGTCATTCTGGACCCAGTTGGGCGTGCCGTACAAGTTCATGAATCGCCGCGCCCACCCATCCCGTATGAACTGCTCAAGAGATTCGCCCTCGTGAACAGCCACCGCCTGTGCGCCGTATCTGTCCTTTATTCTCGTCAAATTTTCAGCGATGGTGTCGAGTGCCTCATCCCATGAGACTCTCTGCCACGAGTCACCTTCGCGCTTCATCGGGTACTTCAACCGCTGTGGGTCATATTGCAGTTCGATCGCTGCCCGCGCTTTAGGGCACGTTCTGCCCTGGCTAAGTTGGTGTTCCTGCGTGCCCTTGATGTTGACAATCCTGTCACCCTCCACGTACACGTCAATGCCGCAATAGTCCCCACCACACATACCACAGATTGTTTTGATGACCTTCATTTCTTCACCTCGGACACGGTATCAGGCCACAGCCCGGTTCACAATCTCGTCAATTCTCCGCTGGACGTCCGGCGGCAATGGCTCCGGCTGGTGTTCTGCCAGGATCTCGTCTACTCGCTCCCTGGCCTTCTGCCGCAGCGTCTTGCTCCCTGCTGCCTGCCACCTCTCAAAGTTATTGCGATCGAACAGATCAGGGTACCAATCATCCCGAAAATGTCGCCTGGTATGTTCCGTGCCGAGAAAGCCACCCTGGTGCCCAACTTCGTGGATGAGGTCCAGAGCCAAGGTCTCCTCGCTCACCTCCAATCCTTGCATAAAATACTTAATGTAGTTGATGATTTCATCGCATATCACCAACTGCTCAAAGGAATTGCACTTGCCACTCTCCAGATAGCCCACGTCGTGGATGAGATTGGCCCCGTACAAAGCCTCGATGAGCATAGAAAGGGCCGCCTCGGCCGCCGCTTGTTGGTCGGGGACCTTGGCGTCGCTGTCTCCGGCCAATCCAAACACCGGCAAGCCGTAATAATGAGCCAGCTCCACACGCCCGTTGCGCCCCTCTGGGGACTCATAAACGTCGATCATGGTGCGCATATCAAACACGTCGTGATAACCGCCACTGTGTATCACCGGCGCGCCCTCACGCTTGAGCTGCGCCAGCACCAGCCCCACCAGTTCACCTGCATTAGCCAAAGCAATGGCCCCCGCGGCGGTGATCGGGCCATTCAACCCTCGCAGCACCAGTGGTGTGTAGGTGGTTGGCAACCCCTTCTCCGCCAAAAAGAGTAGCTTTTGCAAGGCCTCAGCGTTGTGGCGCAACGGGTCGGTGACGTTGATGTAGCAGGCACATAGGGGATTGCGGCGCAGTTCTTCCTCGCCGCCAGCCACGACCTCGGCCATCTCGACTGCATCCACACAACCGCTAAGTTCGGTGGTCACAAATAGAATTGGCTTGGTGCTATTCATCAGCATGGCTCGCATCTGGTAACGGTCCGCTATCCGCTGATCTTCGATATCAGAGGCGATGAACAGAGACATCAGAAAGTCAATGTTGGGCAAGGCATCGCAAAGCCGGATCCCCTCAACGATGTCCTGCAGGGTAGCGGGGCGCCGTTCGCCGGTGCGGTGATCCAGAATGTTCGGACAGTCGGAGCCGGGGCCGAAAAATACATTGTTTCGCTCCAGGGGCATGACGCGATTGCCGTGCCGGTCACACAGCACTACCCGCTTGGGTGCGATGGATAAAGCCCATTCCACCAGGCCAGGGGGGATGTGCACCCGATTCCCTTCGATAACTTTCACACCTGCTTTTTTGAGCAGATCAAGGGCTTGCTGATCATACAGGCACACGCCTGTGCGATCCAAAATCTCCAAGCTTGCGTTATGGATACGCTCCAATTGATCATCGGAGAGCTTCCTGAACTGGGGAGTATCAAACGCTACATAGTTGCTCTGTAAGAGCATGCTTTTTCACTCCTTTTTCACACCAGCGAATAGTCCAGCCCCAACCTGGTCAGCTTCTCCTTGCACCGCTCGTAAAGGTCCAGGT
>CAZRSI010000015.1:9109-20874 GCA_964602575.1 uncultured Anaerolineae bacterium | reverse complement strand
TAAATTCGTTCCGGGTTTTTGGCTCGCGGCGGACCTTAGTCCGCCGCCTGCTTAGGAAACTCGGAGCGAATTAACGAATAGTTGTACTAAGGGGCCTGCCCGAGCAGAGAATTCGGTGCAAATTTCTGCAAAGTTGCACTAAGGCTTGGATCTGGCGGTTCAAGCTGAGCGAAAGAAGCGGAGCCACAATGCGTGGCTCCGCTTCTTTTTCCCCTTGCGTTTAGCGCTTCATGCTTCACTGCCCCATCTTTTTCTTCTCCTCTTCGAGCAGCACCCGTCGCAGAATCTTGCCCACCATGGTCTTGGGTAGCTCGGTGCGGAACTCCACGAACTTGGGCACCTTGTAGGGAGCCAGATTCTGCCGGCAGAACTCGATGATCTCCTCCTCGGTGGCCGTCTCCCCTTCTTTGAGGACGACGTACACCTTGACTCGCTCTCCCTTCCCCTCTACCGGCACGCCAACTGCTGCCACCTCTTTGACTTTAGGATGCTCGTACAACACATCCTCGATCTCGCGGGGGTAGATGTTGAATCCGCCAGCGCCCAAAATCATGTCCTTCTTGCGGTCCACGATCTGGAAATAGCCGTCCTCATCCATCTTGGCTATATCGCCGGTGTAGAGCCACCCTTCCCTTAAGGCATTGGCCGTCTCCTCAGGCATGTTCCAGTAACCTTTCATCACTTGTGGTCCTTTGATGACCAGTTCACCGACCCCGCCGGGTGGGAGTTCTTTTGTGCCCGTCTCCAGATCAACGATTTTGGCATCGGTGTCAGGCCAGGGGATACCGATGGTGCCCACCCGGTTCTCGCCATACATGGGGTTGGCATGGGTCACCGGCGAGGCTTCGCTCAAGCCATAGCCTTCCACCAGCTTGCCACCGGTGATTTCCTCGAACTTCTTCTGCACTTCGACGGGTAAGCCAGCCGCCCCGCTGACACATACTTTGATAGAGCTGACATCATATTTTCCGGCCAGGACGCCGGGGGCGTTGTTGATGGCCACGTACATGGCTGGAACGCCAGGATAGATGGTGGGATGATACTTGTTGATGGTTTCCAGCACGTCCTTGAGATCGCGGGGGTTGGGTACCAGGATCATAGTTGTGGCGGTGAGCACTCCATGGTTCATGCAGGTGGTCATCCCGTAGCTGTGGAACAGGGGGAGGGTGGTCAGAATGATTTCGCTGGCTTCTGGGGTTTTCAACCAATGCTTGCACTGCATGGCGTTGACCAGGATGTTCTGGTGGGTGAGCTCCGCGCCCTTGGAGATGCCAGTGGTGCCGCCGGTATACATCAATACCGCCGTGTCCTCCCAATCCAGATCAACGGGCGTGGGTTTGGCCGGGGCCTTGGCCAGCACATCCTGGAACCAATAGGTGTTGGCGTCGCCGGAGATGTCCACCGCGTGGCCCTCTTTCTTTTCCATAAGCAGAGTGAAAAGGAGTTTGAGCAGGCCGGGGAAGTAGGTCTTTATCTTAGCCACGATAACGTGGCGCAGGTTGGTCCTATCCCGAATCTGCTTGATGAGGGGATAGAAAGCGCTCAAGGTGATAATAACCTCTGCGCCAGAGTCGTTGAGCTGGTGTTCCATCTCTCGGGCCACATACATGGGGTTGCAGGGGACAACGATGCCGCCCACTTGGAGGATAGCGTAGTAGCTGATGGGGAATTGAGGGCAGTTGGGCAGGTGGATGGCTACGCGGTCGCCTTTCTTGACTCCCAGCTGCTGGAGCCCGGCGGCGAACCTGTCCACCAGTTCGTTGAGCTCGCGGTAGGTCAGCCTGGCTCCTTTGAAGATCGTAGCAGTGCGATCGGGATGCTTCTTGGCCGTATCGGCCAGGACCTGGGGCATGACTGTTCTGGGGTAGTCAATAGTTGCCGGAACCCCCTCGTCGTAGAACTTCAACCAGGGCTTTTCCATTTCTCACCTCCTTGTGGTTTCAAAATCGGGCAACAAAAATCTGTGAACTACGCACAGCACACCTCCTTTCCTCCCTGAAGTTGATGCCAGTAGTATAACCCGGTCGAGGCCAATTGTCAAGAGTCCAGGCGCGATCCCGTATAATCATAGCTTCCCCGGTTCCCCTCACCTCCTCAAGGTTCGTGGCGGTCCTCCAAGTACGATCGCACCAGGTTCCGAGCCGAGAAATGGCCCAGGGTGATGTAGGCGATGGGCAGTTCGCGGCCGAAAACCCTCTTTCTGATCTGATCCACACTAAGGCCTTTTCGGTGAAGTTCGCGCACCCGTTCCCCCAAATCTTCCAGGTATTCGATCTTGAGGAGCAGCTCTTGGCGCGGGTTGTCGCGCACAGTGCCGCTGCCGGGGAATAGGCGAGTGATCTCAAGCTGCACCAGTTTCTTCAACGAGTCTATGATCTGGTAGATGTTATAGTCGGCTCCGAGGGCCCTGTCCCGCCCCCCGATGTAAGCGTCGCCTGAGAAGAGCCAGCCCTTTTCAGGCTCGTACAGGCAGATGTGGTCAGGAGTGTGGCCGGGGGTGTGGATTACCTGGAAGCGGTGATGTGTCGTCTCCACTACCTCCCCAACGGGTTGGGCAACGGAGGGGGCGGGATAGCCCCAGAAGAGGCGGCGGTAGGGTTGAAGTCGCAGCAGGCGGGGGTCGGCGAGGATGGGCAGGGCTTGAGCATGGGCCAGAACCTCTACGCCCCGCCGGGCCTGCAAAGCTCCGTTAGCCCCGATGTGATCCTCATGGCTGTGGGTGTTCACTATTCGATCAATGTGCAAATCCTCCACGGTGGCTAGAAATTCTTGCTGGGTGTGAGCACAGCCCGAATCAATGAGCAGGCCATCTACCCAGTAAGCTGTGGTGAAGTAGAAAGGACGGCCTAGCAATGACCTGGCCAACTTCATCTTGACGACGCCCTCGATCTCCTGAGTCTTTATCAAGGTCACGCTCCTTGGTAATGCAGACCTGACGGGCAAGCCTGTCAGGGCTTGTAGATGGGCGGCTTCCCCCCATCGGCTCGCCAGGCGATGGCGTAGATGTCGTTGGCCATGATGAACTTCAACGGGGTGTGCATCAACAGAGAAACCACCACTTTCACCAGGGGGTTCCGTAACAAGGGATAGGCTTCCCTGCGGACATCGGTGAACCTTTTCTCATCCTGCCAGGCCGCCTGATCCAAAGTCAGGTTCTCCAGCCAGAGCTTGAAGCTGAATCCAGCTTCTCTCAAGGCTCGTTTCAGGCTGAAGGGGTCTTGCTCGTTGATGTGGACGCTTCGCTCGACATCCGAGCGTGGATGGCGGGGCAGGCGCCGCGACAGGAGCCGCAGCAAAGGATAGCCGTAATCCAGGGCCCAGCGGTTGGGGAGGGTGTGGAGCACCACATATCCTGTTGGCTTCAGAACACGATAGGCTTCTCGGAGGACACGGCTCACCTGCCAATCGCGCAGGTGTTCAACGATGTCCAACATCAGGACTCGCTCGAAGATTCTGTCCGCAAAAGGAAGGGCCATTGCATCGGCCTGGACGAGGGTTACCTGACCCTGCTCTCTCTCAGAGGCAAGTTCAAGGGTTCGCCGGGTCAGCTTCAGGCAGGCCGGCGAGTAATCTATCCCCACAACTTTCGCTCCTCGCCTGATAGCGTGGAGTGTGATCTCCCCGCGGCCGCATCCCAGGTCTAAAACCCGAATCCCCGGCTCCAGATTCATCAACTGTAGGGACCTGGCCATCCTGGGAGGCAACCTTTCCCCTTTGCTGCTGATGAAATCCTGATACCCACCATCGCCGACGAAGCTCAAAACCGTTTCCTCATCGTACACTTCGGGGGGCACAGGTTGCTGGGGTCGTTTTAGCTTACGATCTACGAATCCATCCATCTCCTGGTGTATAGCTTAAACTCTCCCACACTGTGCTCGGTAAACTCCGCTTGGCTGTCCTCCAGATACGTTCTCAGCGGGTCGTCCGGCCATTTGGACACCATCAGCGGGTCTACCACGATATAGTCAGCTTCCAGGTAGTCTCCTATAAAGGCAGCCGAATGAAAGCCACCAATGATTCTAGCATCTTCGCCCAAATACCAACTCATAACGTTAGTGTATCCCCAGACAAACACGGTCTCCTCGCCCGTGAGCTTGGGCGACAGATAGCGGGCGACTGCCTTGTACCTGTTTTCCTTCTCCGCCAGGATGTTCCCCGTGCTGTGAACCATGGCCCCGATGAGTACTGCGATGAGGGCAACAAGGGCCGCTGCGGAGATGTAGCGCCAACGGCCAGACAGCGGCCTAATTCCCCTCCCTTGGAGGGAGGGGCTATTGGGGGAAGGTGAGCCTTCACTGCTGCAGAATCCACCCCCTCCTGGCCTCTCCCTGTGAGGGAGAGGAGTTCTATTGGCAAAAAACGAGCCGCCAGCGGCTATGAACGAAGCCGCCAGCATGGCCAGGGGAGGCTCCAAAATGTGTGCGTATCGGAACATTTTGAAGCTCAGGTAAAAGGAGAGATAGGAGAAGGGTATGATGAATGAGAGGAGAAGAAACACGTCAATGCCTTTTCCGCGGAGCAGGGCGAAACCCATGGCCAGGCCCAGCAGGACGAGCACTCCTGGAGTGTAGTTCAGCAAATAGGGCGAGTAGCCCCGCCAGTACCAGTACAGATACGTCCACCACGGTGGCTTATCGTAGATAACGTTGTTCACCACCTCTCGATGCCCAGCCTGCTGTTCCCACTGCCAGTGCTCGTTCATGACTCGAAAAATAGGGCCCAGGCGGTTCAGAACGGGGGTGTAGCTTAGGAGGAAAACCAGTATAGCGACGGAAAAGGCCAGCGCCAGTTTCCCCAGCACGGCTGGCTCCAGGCGCCCCCTGTCCTTTGGTCGCTGGCGGTTTCCTGATCGAGGGGAGGGTTGTTCGGTCGGGAGACTGGCGGTCATCGCCGTGTCTCTGGTGCCTGGGAACACCAGGTAGAGGAACAGGATAGGGATCAGGATCAGTCCGATGAGTTTGGTGGCCGCAGCCAGCCCTAAGGTGACGCCGCCCAGCAGGGCATAGCCTGTGCCCTTGGTTCGAAAGAACCGCCAGAACAGGTACCAGCTCAGGGTAAAAAAGAACACAAGAGGCGCGTCCAGAATCGCCCGCCTGGAGACCCAAAGCACGATGGGAGAGGTGGACCAGAGACAGACCGCCGCCAAGCCACACCAGGGGTTAGTGACCTCTTTGGCGAAGAAGTATATGACAATCCCCGTGAGGAAACCGAACAGCGCGGAGGGCAATCGGGCGCTGAAATCCGACCTGCCAAACAGGTGCAGGGAAAGCCCCATGAGGTACTTCCCCAGGAAGGGATGTTCCCAGTTCCGACTGAAGTCGCCCTGCAGGTATTCCAGGCCGGATAGGGAGTAGACGACTTCATCGTAGTAAAAACTCTCCGCCTCCAGATTGAAGAAGAAGTTGCAAAGAGAGTAGGCAAAGGTAATTGAGATCAGTACAGCTAGGATGATTCTTGGAGAGTTTGGCTTCATTTGGTGTTTGCTTGCTTGAGTTATGTGATTGAGGTGCAACGCACTTTTGTGAAGTGCGTTGCACCTTAGCTTACAGACGACAATCTTATCCGCTGCCGTATCATCTCATCGTTGACCGTCTCGAGTGACGGTAATCTTGCGAACATTCTAAACTTGCAGACGGGTCATGCCAACTGGCGAAATAACACCCTTCTTGAGGGACAGTGATCTTGCGAACAGTCTGAACCCTGTCATCATCAAGCCCACTAGATATCTCAAATCTTCCCAGGAATGCACTTTTCGCACAAGCTGAAAAGGATCTACCAGAAGGGACCAAATCTTATGGCAAAAGAACGAACGATATGCACGAGTCAGATGCTCTTGCAATTCGTCTCTGGTAAAGTGCCTGGTGGCGATGCCATTGCCATACTCTCTTCCCAGTTGACCCTCGTCGTCATCGCAAGTTGGGTCTAAGAAGCGGTCCAAGTCCAGGAGCCCTTGCCTCTTGAAGATTTCATAGACGTCCGTTCCCGGCTGCGGAACCAGGAGATAGAATACGGCGAGGTCCAATCCCAGCCACTTTGAAACGGAGATGGTTTTATCTATCTCTTTCTTTGTCTCGTGCGGGAATCCTATGATAAAGGTAGCTGCTGTCCACATGCCAATCTTGTTGGCGTGAGCAGTAACTCTCTTGGCCTGGCTCAAACTATGGGTCTTTCGTATTATCTTCCTTGTCTCTTCATCTCCCGATTCAATCCCAAAAACCAGCCTGTAGCAACCCGCTCTCTTCATCTTATCTAAAAGTTCTTGATCAAGAGTCCAATGGGCAATGCCTGACGTGGCAACCCACTTGACATCCAGTTCCCTTGCTATGATTTCGTCACAGATCTCTTCTAGCCTTCTCCTGGATACGCTACAGTTATCATCCACCCAATGGATCTCCTGAAATCCATGAACATTCTTCAGAAACTCCATTTCATCCACGACGTTTTTAGGGCTTCTAGCTCTCCATTTCCTACCCCAAATCTTTCTTACTGAGCAGAAGTAGCAATTATTGGGACAACCTCGGCTGGTTACCATTGCTCCCACCGGTCTTCGCATCACAAACGGGCTACGTTTGGCCTCCTCTACTAAGCCCTCCTTGTCAAGCAGATGCCAGGCAGGGAAAGGAAGTTCATCAAGATTCTCGATGAGCGGCCTCGGCGGCTCTCGCTTCACTTGACCGTTGTGCCTGTACATCGTTCCGGGTATGCCGGCCCAACCTTCCCCATGTTCGATCCTCTTGACCAGGTCGAGCGTCGTGTTCTCGCCCTCGCCCACCACCACACAGTCCACATTCTCATCTCTGAGCACGTACTCAGGGAACATAGACGCATGCGCTCCACCGAATATTACGGGGATAGTGCTATTGTATTGCTTACACAATCTGGCGATATGGTGAGCGTTCCTCAAATATGGGGTATACATGCAACTTACACCGATCACATCCGGGTTGTACTCAGCCACTCTTTGCAAGATCATGTCATCAGAGAGTCCATATCTGAGGAATCCGAGGCGCCCCATCTCTGGCTGCATACTTCGATTGAAGCAATCCAATATCTTCACATCATACCCTTGTTGCTCCAAAACCGCAGCTATGTAACCCAATCCTAGTAGCCATGGTTTTGTTGGCCGATTCACATCATCTTCATGTAATGTGACAGGTGGTGAAATGAGCATGATCTTCATCGCCCCCCCTGTTCACCGGATCCAGACCGATGTATTCCAATTCGTCAAAGTCCTAGCCCTTGAGAATCCTTCAGCTAACTTAACGACATTAACTGATCACTGGTTAGCTCACGGCTCCAGCCAGAGATCATAGCAGCCCACTTTGGAGGTGAGATTGGTGACTAGTACGTAGTACTCCTCCCCCTGTACCAAATCAACTCCCAATTGTCCTGGCCCGTACGACTCACCATAGGCTATAGGGATCAGTTGGCCCTCGACGACCTGGGAGACCAGCAGCCAGATGCGTAGATCGCTGGGATCAAGGTTCTGCACCCACAGCGAATGGCGGCCACTCCAGTCTACTTTCCACTTGAACCAGTCGGGATCGTTGCCCTTTTTATCTGGTGGTTGGGTGAGAGACCAGAAGGTCCGATGTGCAAACAGCCCAGATCCGTAGGGAACCTCGGGACTCTTCCATAAATCGTTGCCGGGTTCTTCGGGGTCTGGGTCCTCCCAGCCGCAGGGCAAACCGAGTTTTATTACATAAGGCAGGAAGACCTTCACCTCGGGCCAGGGGGTCTCTGTTGGAGTTGGAGTGGAGGTAGCAGTTGGGGTATTGGTTGGTGTCCCAGTGACCGTAGGTGTGGCAGTGATAGTGGGGGTCGAGGTGGGTGTGCCGGTCTCGGTGGGCGTGGCAGTTGGCCCTGGGGTGTCTGTGGCAGTGGCCGTAGGTGTGGGTGTGTCTGTGGGCGTTGGTGTGGGGGTAGGTGTAACCGGAGGAGTGGGAGGGCTGTATTTGGTTACCCCACCGCCATAAGTGCCGAACCAGACATTGCCTTGGTCATCTGCAGCAATGGCAGTGATGGAATTGCTCTCTAATTCCGGCACATTTGACTGGTCATAGGTTGTCCAGCTTACTCCGTCGAACTTCTGAATCCCGCTCAACCTGGTGCCGAACCATTTGTTCCCCAAATCTGTAGCGATGGCTGTGATCAGCGTTCCGGCAGGTGGGTATAGACTGGACCAGCCGCCATCCAGTCGGCTTGCTACAGCGTCTAAGCAGACAACCAGGGGACAGTGAATTGTTTCATTAACAACACACCCGCCAAACCACTTCACATCGCCACCTTCTATGGCAATGGCCTTGACGTGGTTACTGGCCAATCCGGAGTTGGAGGTGGTGTAGGACGTCCAATTGCTTCCATCAAACATATAAGCTCCATCCCAGTCGGTGCCGACCCACACGTTGCCGGCGCTGTCCACGGCGATGGCATTGATGGCCTTGTCCTCCAAGTAGACGGTACATTGTCCTCCAGAGAACTTGCATACCCCATACCCATCCTCGTCGGGGTACGCTTCCACTTTGGTGCCGAACCAGATGTTTCTCGCCTTATCCACGGCCACGGCGGAGATCCTGTTGATCTTGAGCCCAGGTAACGTGCTGTAATTCGTCCAGGTATCGTCGCTCTTGTTGTGGGGGGTGCCGCCGTCATCGAGCTTGCTCACGCCTTTGTAGGTGCCGAACCACTTATTGCCTTCCTGGTCTATGGCGATGGCATTCACGATTTTGTTGACCAGCCCATCGGCGGTACCATAGGTGGTCCAGTTACTCCCATCGAAGACACTGACCCCATCGTTAGTGCCAAACCATATATTATCTCCGTCCACAACTATAGCCCGTACATAGTCAGATGCCAATCCATCGGTCTTGCGATAAGTTGTCCAGGTGGCCTCATCATCGGAGCGAATGGCCTGGGATGGAGCGGCCAGCCCATTCCCCAAAACAGGGGGCTGCCAGCGCTCCAGCGTTGCCAGAAGGGCCACCAGCAAAACAGAGGCCCCTACTAGGTACAGCAATCTGGTGAGGGTAGCGCCGATCTGCTCTACAGTCTTTCTACTCATAGAGACTCTCCTTCCATGATTTGGTAGATGTAGAAAGGCATCTCAAACTCCAAGACCTTGGGAGGAAAAGCCCATAATGTGGTGGTGGAGGAGTGCCACTTATCCTCGCTCACCAGCATTAACTTATATCCTCCCGAAAAAAGGAAAGGGGGGGCCGATTGAGTTACGAAGTAGATCTCCTTCCCCGCCTCCAACCACCCAGTCAGTGCCGCTGCTAATGCCTCTTCCTCTATGTTGGGCGTTGACATCAACAGGGCATTCTTGTCGTAGACGGCCCACAGAGGGGCGGCGAAATGGCCCACGCGGGAGTCCTGAATAAATATCTCCTCGAAGATCACGATGTCCTGTTCGTCGAAATGGCTGGCCAGTCTTTCGCTGAAGGCGATAGCGCCGGCCATCTCCCTGGTGTTCAGATAGGGAATGTTCAAAGCCAGGAAGCCGATCACCAGGACACCTACAACGATCCCTTGGGCGATTCTCACCAACACACCCTTTCCTTTGCTTGCGCTCGTAACATACCTGCCCCAAGCCAGTATTGCATAACTGGCCAGCAGGATCAACGAAGGGATCAACATGGGCACCTGCCTTCTGATAGAGTAGAGGGGCAAAAGCGTGGCTGATATGGCCAGCACAGAGGTGGTAGCGAGGCCGTGCGCCAGCATGAGGATCAGGAAAAAGACGGTCCTTTCGTTGATATCTCGCCTTATCAATTCCACCAATCCGACTATCCCAAGCCAGAGGCCCAGGGGGGAAAGAAGCTGCCCCAACTGCGTGAAGTTACTATCCTCAGAGAGAGGGTAGATAAAGTAGACGTATGTAGCCACCAGCAAAATGGCCAGGGCGAGAAGGGTGGTTATGAGAGAGCGCTCCTCGTTGATCCGCCTCAGCCAGCCTCCGCTTCTTCCCTCGAGGGGATGGAGCAATCCTAGAAAGGCGAAAAGAACTAGCAATGTTCCCAACAGGAATCCGGCGGTGATAAGCAGGGCTGGCGATTGGCTCAGCAGGGACCGGAGCTTGTACCACAGGCCATAGGAATTGAGCTCGACATAAGGTTTGCTAACCGTGTAAGCCAGAACAACACCATCGGCCAGGAGAAGCGCGTAGGGAAAAGCGAAAGAAATAACATGTTTCGGTGATATTCTGTGCAAAATCATCCCGCATCCAAAGAACAGGATCAGAGGTAAAATCACGATCAATCCCTCAATTCGACATAATATCACCTGGCCGGAACATAGGGCGGCGATGATAGCGTGCATCAGAGACCTTCGGCGATCAAAGCTTGTCCAGGTAGTTAGGGCATAGATTCCACTGAAGAGCAGGCACTGGCTCAGCACTTCCGAAAAGGGCATCCGCGAGAAGTAGATCTGGGTGAAGCTGATGGCCAGAAGGAGGGCCGCCAGCAGGCCCACCTTCCTGCCGAACATGGCCCTCCCGGCGAAGTACAGGCTGAGCACGCCCAGCGCCCCGAAGAAGGGCGTGGCGTACAGAGAAAACCTTAATCCCCCCAGAGCATGGAAAATGGCTATCCAGACGGAGAACAGCGGGGGGTGATAGG
Organism: uncultured Anaerolineae bacterium; assembly: GCA_964602575.1. Lineage (GTDB taxonomy): Bacteria > Chloroflexota > Anaerolineae > VGOG01 > VGOG01 > CAZRSI01. The sequence continues at coordinate 10,258 of CAZRSI010000015.1, read as the reverse complement.
CTGTCAACACTCCCGTGTCTGGGTTAGCCACGGCAAAAGCCCAGAGATAGAAGCCCTTTGACTCCGTATCTGGAAAATATGGAAACATCCCTTTTAACGAGGCAAAGGAGCTGTAGAACAAGGGCTTGGCTGAGGAGGGGAGGGCTGAGAAAACCTTGCTCTCGGTCGTAAGCGAGCCCGTCTTAGCGAGGCGCGCCCCTGTGTTCACATACCAGCCAGCGTCCAGCCAGCCGAGAATGTATTCGGCGGGCCTGCTGGCATAGAGCAATAATGACAGGCAGAACAGTAGGATGACGACGGCGTCTTCCCAGTCGGGCCGCTTAGGACCTGCGGTGGGCAAAGGGCTCGTGAGTGAGCCCTTTTCGCCCTCGGATAAGCTCAAGACACCGCTTTGGTTGAGAAACCCTTCGACAGGCTCGTCCTGAGCGCAATCGAAGGGATCAGGGCAAGCTCGTCGGCGGTTGAAGAAGCTCTCTCCTTTGATGACAATGAACGCCAGGCAGAGGACCGAGTATATAGCCAGGATTAGCAGAAGGCTGCCCAAGGAGAAGATGCCCACCTGTGCCAGCACCAGGCCGATCAGGCCGGAGATCAGAACGCTTATGAGCAGAGAGAGAAACAAAAGCTGTCCGTATCTGCCTTCCCTGTGCTCGCGGTTGACTATAACCCGCTGCTCTAGTGATGGAGTTGGATCAGGGTCTGGACGAGCAATTATACCTGTTTTTCCCCAGAAGGGGAGATGCAGTGTTAAGTAGCCTGGGAGTAGGAGTACAATAGGTAGTCCAATAACCAACGACCAGTGAGCAATTATCAACCGTTAGCTCCTCCAAGGCATCTCCTTTACCTCTTGGGGAATCATTCTGATCGTTCCCTCTTTATCCACACAGACGTGCTTTGTCCATCCTGTGGCCAGCAATTGGCCTGTCTCGGCCATGACAATTTCGTAAGCGAATGTCACCTGGCGGCTCCGTATTTCCTTAATCCAGGTTCTGACCCCGACCAGGTCTCCGTAGTGGGCAGGAGCCAGGTAGCGGACCTGTAGTTCGACGACCGGCAGGTAATAACCTTGGCTTTCCAGGTGGGCGTAGTCGCTACCCTGCTGGCGCATGTACTCGCCGCGCCCTACCTCGAACCAGACGATGTAATTGG
>CAZRSI010000015.1:1620-9009 GCA_964602575.1 uncultured Anaerolineae bacterium | reverse complement strand
CCCTGCTGGCGCATGTACTCGCCGCGCCCTACCTCGAACCAGACGATGTAATTGGTGTGATAAACGATGCCCATTGCATCGGTCTCGGCATAGCGAACTCGCAGTGTAGTTTCAACCACGTTCTCTTTGCTCATGCTGATTTCCCCGATTTCCTTAGAGAGTGTCTGGAAAGACTCCAGAAGTCTCAGGGCCGTTCCCCCATCTGGTCTTGAGACTTTTCAGATATGTACTCAGACCCCAAAGGGTCAATCTTTTGATAGATCCGCGCCGAGTTATTTTTCTTCTGCTGGCGGTTGTTCCTCCCGTCGGTAGGGCACGGGAATGTACTGCACCGACGGGCGGCGCTGGCCAGCCTGACGATAGAGTTGCATCAACTGGCAAACCTCATCGGGCAGGTCCAGACTGACGGGCAAGCCCAGTTTCCTCGCCTCCTCTGCGCTGATGGGGTAGTCGTGGGTCCATTGGCCGGAGCTAAGGGCCTCGGCGATTTCGTTGGCTTTCTCCTCCTCCATGCCATTCCCCATCAGAATCTCCACCACGGTCTGCTTGACCTGAGCCACAGCCTTCTTAGCCATGTCGGCCAGGATGAGCGTCTCATCGTCGGTTTCGTTGACGTCTTTGATCTTGGTCACTGCCAGGATGGAGCTGGCCGGATAGCGCCCCAGTTGAGGGTCCACAGGTCCCAAGACGGCGTTCTCGTCCATCACGATCTCATCGGCGGCCAGGGCGATGAGAGTCCCGCCGGACAGGGCGTAGTGGGGAATAAAAACGGTGACCGGGGCTTCATGGCGGATGAGGGCGTGGGCTATTTGCTCGGCGGCCAGCACCAGCCCGCCAGGGGTATGCAGGATGATGTCTATAGGCATGTCCTTGGGCGTCAGTCGGATGGCCCTGAGCAGCGCTTCTGAGTCCTCGATGTCAATGTAGCGGCGGAAGCCAATCCCCAGAAAGCTGATCACCTCCTGGCGGTGGATAAGGGTGATGAGGCGCGATTTGCGCTTCTTTTCCAACAGCCTCATGACTCGTTGCCGGTTGGCCTCTAGGAGCTTCCTCTGCAAGATGGGAAGCAGGCTTGAGATGACTAGGAAGACCCAAAATAAATCGAAAAAGTTGAAGTTCATTTTGACTGCTCTCCTCAAGCTGCAACGTACTCTCCAAAGAGAGTTGCACCTGATAGACTGTGCTCAGGGTATCTTCGGCCTTTGCTAGTTGTACTCCTCTAGATCTCTGGAGTTTTCAAAGCCCCAAGGGTCTGCATAACCTCTCCGATCTCGGTTACATCACCGATGACAAAATCCACCTCTTTAGGTTGGGTCTGTGGCAGTGCTGCATCATTGTTGCTCACAAAGACAGTTGTCATCCCCAGTTCCTTGGCCGGCACCAGGTTTCGAATCCTGTCGTCAACTATGAGGCACTCCTTCCCTTCTGCATCCAGGATCTCCAGAGCGCGACGGTAGGCTTCTGGATCGGGTTTGGCTACGTAGCTTACAGCCCGCGCATCTATGATGCGACTGAAATGCCGCTCCACACCCAGGGCCTTGAGCACACGACGGGCGTGCTTTTCCGAGGCATTGGTGAACACAACTTTCTCGACCTCGATCTCGGCCAGCACTCTATCGAGTTCGTGATTGGGACCGATGTAATCCTCCAATGGGATGTCATGGACATAAGCCAGATAATCTTCGGGGTCTATGCCGTGATGGAGCAGCAGACCCCGCGTGGTAGTGCCATACTTGCGATAGTATTGCTTGCGCAAGGCTGCCACCTCGTCGGGTGGCATACCCAATCGCTCCCTCATGTACTTACTCATTCGTTCGCTGATGGCGTCCATTAGGCCACACCGGCTCGGATAGAGGGTTTCATCCAGGTCAAACAGGAAGTACCTCAGCGCATCAAGATTTGACATTAGATCTGCCTTCATAAAAATTTGAACTTTCCTATGCCCCATGCAAGATAAGCTGCCGAAATATGCCGACGCAGCAAGCGCCGCGTACGACTTCTATCATGCTGCCTCTGCCAGCTCCAGCATGGCTAGCCAAACTTTGTATACGGTGAGCAAGTCGTCGTGGGTGTATTCGATGTGTCGCCCACCGGTGCGACGGCTGCCAGGGATAAGTTCTGCCATGTCCAGATGCGCGCTGGAGGTGAAGTCTATCGCCAGGGTGATAGGCGGCTCGATGACGAAAGGCTTTCTCTCTTTCGACAATGCCCTCTCCGCCGCCTGACGGATGAGCCTGCGGGCTTCCTCTGGCACCAGGCATCTGGCGGCATAACGGCCGTAGCTCTCCTTGACGATCACCCCTTCTACCGTCCCCAGCAAAGCCCGGGCCTCTTCCACCACCTGCTTGTCGCCGCTCACCAGCGCCACCGGCACGCCGAAATAGCCCGCCAGAGCCGCATTGAGGCCGGTCTCGCCTACCGGGCGGCCGTTCAGGCTCACCTGATAGACGATGCTGGAGTAAGTGTGGTCCAGCACGCTATAGGGAGTGCCAGCTTGGGCGTGGTAACCGATGAAGAAGGCGGCGTCGAAGCTCTCGTCAATTCCCTGCATCATTGAGAGGGGCTTGGATGAGCCGGAGATTAGCTGAGCGTTGGGGTTCAACTCCTCGATAAGGATGTTGCGCATTAAGCCGTGGGAATCGTTGACCAGAATCTCGGTAGCCCCGCCAGCTAGAGCTCCCTCGATGGCGGCATTGACCTCGCCGGTCATCAGCTTTTGAGCCCGCTTATACTCCTCACCATCCATCCTGGTTTGCTTGCTGTCCACTATGCCAGAGACGCCTTCCATATCGCATGAGATATAGACTTTCATTGAATCACCTCGCCGAGTTTGTTTTGGTTTCGTGCATGGCCTATCAGTAGCTCGCATGTAATCATGACCGGTAGAGACTGTGGGGGGCCTGTCCCGGATGGGTATATAATAGCACATTCCTCCCAGATAAGCAAACGGGTAGATGGATTGAGACTCCATCTACCCGTTTGGTGTTTGTCGTAACTACTTTGATCGAAGTCAGTCCGTCCTCCTCAGCTCTGCCAGCAGCAAGGGGACAATCTCTTTGGGATGGCCCACGATACCGACGTCGGCCGTCTTGAAGATAGAGGCATCGGGATCCTGGTGAATGGCCACCACGAACCTGGATTCCTGCATGGCGAAGTAGTGGTGCACGTCGCCACGGATGCCGCAAGCGATGTAAAGTTCGGGCTTAACTGTGACACCGCCTAGTCCCACCAGGTGCTCTCTGTCTATCCAGCCTTCATCCAGGGCCCCCCGCGTGCCCGCCACCTGCCCGCCCAAGGCCTCCGCCAATTCTCTTACCCGGGCGAAACCCTCGGCGTCGCCCACGCCGCGCCCCCCGGCCACGATGACCTTGGCTTTGGACAGAGGCGCTTCAGGACGGACTGCCTCAGCGGATGTGCTGAGCACCTTCACTTTGCCTTCGACTCCCTCGATGTCAACAGCGACCTCCTCTATATCGCCGGAGCGGTACTCGTCGGCGAAGGGGAGGCGGAAGGCACCGGGGCGTACTGTCGCTATCTGGGGTTTGACACCTGTGAAAGCGCTGACGTGAAAATACTCGCCGTCGTACACCGGATGCCTGGCTACCAATACCCGCTCGGTTTCATCAATGGACAGGTCCAGGCAATCGGAGATCAGGCCCGTACCCAGGCACTGTGCCAGGCGGGGGGCCAACTCCTGCCCCAATCCGGTGGCCCCGAAGAGGATGATCTCCGGTTTTCGTTCTTGAAAAAGGTCGGTTAGCACCTTGGCATAGGTTTCCAGATGGTACTCAGCGAGACGAGGGTCATCTGCCAGGTAGACGCTGTCGGCTCCGTGCTGGATTAATTCCTGGGCCAGGGCCTCCAGGTTCTCCCCCAGCAAAACAGTGTGCACATAGGCGCCCAGAGCACTGGCCAGCTCCCGTGCTTTGCCCACCATCTCCAGGCTGACCGGCGTCAGAGCGCTGTCCTCCACCTCGGCCACCACCCAGATGTCGCGATAGGCGACTTCTTCTTCCTCGATAATTTCACCTGTCAGAAGTTCCCAGTATTCCATATCCATAGCCTGTCTCCTGTTCTGGAAGCTGGAAACTAGAAGCTGGTTTCTAGAATTCAGCGTCTAGTTTTCAGGATATGTGCCAGTTCCTTCGCCACCTCATCGGGTGTGCCCGTTATGAGTTCTCCCAGGGTTCGCTCCGGAGGGAATGCCTTGCGTTGGAGGCGTACCAGGGGACTGAGCTCCTCTTCGGTCAGGCCTAAGTCGGCCAGGCCCCAGGTGGTGACATCCCACTCGCGGTAGGCGTTCATAATGCGTGCTCCGTGGGGAAGGCGCGGCCGGTTGGCCTCCGGAGCGATGCTCAGGAGGGCGGGCAGGCCCACCTCCACCTCGGCGATTTTCCCCTTCCAGTGGCGCTTGGCCCGCAGCTTTCCATCGTCCAGGTTAGATATCTCGCGCACTTCCAATACCTGCGGCAGGCCCAGGTACTCGGCCAGACGGGGGCCTATCTGGCCGGAGCCAGTGTCCAAGGCCCGCTGGCCGGTCAGGACGAGGTCGTATTCCCCGATTTTCTCAATCGCCTTACCCAGAATCAACGCGGCAGCGGCGGCGTCTACATCGGCGAATGCCTCGTCGGTCAACAGAAAGGCCCGGTCGGCTCCCATGGCCAGGGCTTCTCGCAGCGCATCATCCACCCTGGGTTCCCCCAGGCTCAGGACGACGACCTCGGCCCCGTGTTTGTCCTTAAGCCGCAGAGCCTCTTCCAAAGCGTTCTTGTCGTTGGGGTTGATGATGTAGTCCTCTCGGTTGATGAAGATTCTCTCCAGCCGCCGATGGACGGTGAAGCCGGTGGGATCGAGGATCTGCTTGATGGAAACGATTATGCGCATGATTGATGCCTCCAGTGCTCTTATGCCCTTATCCGTACCCCTTCGGGCCGGAAGATCCGGCTGGCGATGACGATGCGTTGTATCTCGTTGGTGCCCTCGAAGATCTCGGTGATGCGCTGGTCGCGGAAGGCGCGTTCAATCCAGAAGTCGCGGGTGTAGCCCAGCGCCCCGTGAATTTGGAGGGCTTTGTCAACACAGCGATGGATGACCTCGGAGCCGTAGACCTTGCACATAGCTGCTTCTTTGGTGAAGGGTTGGCCGGTGTCCACCAGCCAGGCGGTGCGATAGATCAGGGAGCGCAGGGCTTCGATCTCAGTAGCCATATCAGCGATCATGAAGTGAACCGATTGTTTATGAGCGATGGGCACACCAAACTGATGGCGGGTTTTGGCCCACTTGATGCAGGCTTCCAAACAGGCCTGTGCTCCACCCAACGCGGCAGCTCCTATGGTCAGGCGACCAACATCCAAAGTCTTCATGAACGTGATGAAGCCAGCCCCGAATTGACCCAGCACATTCTCCTTGGGCACGCGGCAGTCCTCAAAAATGATCTCCGCTGTTTGGCTACCGCGGATGCCCATCTTGTTCTCCTTCCTTCCTACCCTAACCCCAGGAAACTCTTTCTCGACGATGAAGGCCGTTATCCCACCCCGGGGCCCGAGAGAGGGATCAGTGACCGCCATAACGCTGAGAATATCGGCGTGGCCTCCGTTAGTATTGAAGGTCTTGGTGCCGTTGAGGATATAGTAATCGCCATCGCGCACGGCTCTGGTTTTGATGGCCGCTGCATCGGAGCCGGCATCGGCTTCCGTGAGGACGAAAGCGGCTAGTTTCTCGCCCCTGGCCAGCGGGACCAGATATTTTTGCTTTTGCTCCTCGGTGCCATCTAGATAGATAGCCATGGCTCCGATTCCGGTGTGGGCACCAATGATGGCTGCGGTCGAGGGACAAACTCTGTTGATCTCCTCTATCAGGATGCAGTAGCCGATCTCGCCTGCTCCAATCCCGCCGTATTTCTGGGGGAAGGGCACGCCCATCAGCCCAAGTTTGGCTGCCTTTTTCAGGGTTTCGAAGGGGACCCGATCCTCGCGATCTATTTCGCTAGCTAAAGGGCGTACTTCGTTTTCCGCGAACTCGCGTACCATGCGGCGAAAAAGTTGATATTCTTTGGGGAAGGAAAAATCCATGATACCCTCCTCGTGTCAAGGGCAATAAGTGCCTATCCGAAAAGTCTTTTTGCTCCCGCTGGACCTTAGTACAGCGGCCAACTAAGGTCCGCCATGAGCATTTTTCGGATAGGTTCTAAATGCCTATCCAGACACTGCTAGGTAGCTGTGCAAAGGTTCTTCTTTATCAACTCTATGGCCTTATCGCCAGACCCTTCTCTTTGAGGACCTCTCTGGCAATGACAAACCGTTGTATCTCGCTGGTTCCCTGCATGATGCGCAGGGCACGGAAATCGCGATACATGCGCTCGATAGCGTATTCCTTCATATAGCCATAACCGCCGTGAACCTGTAGCATCTTGTTGGCGGCTCGCATAGCCGCCTCGGAGCCGACGAGCTTGGCGATGGATGCCTCCCTGGTGTAGGGCTCACCCCGGTCAGCCAGCCAGGCGGCGTGATAGACCAGATAGCGCACGGCTTCAATGTCGGCTGCCGTATTGGCGATGAAGTTCTGGATGGCTTGCTTCAGGGCTATAGGGCCGCCGAACTGCTCGCGCTCGATGGCGAATTGGACGCCGGCTTCTAGCGCTGCCTGGGCCCCGCCCAGGCAGATAGCCGACAGGCTCAGGCGGCCGAAATCCAGCGCCTTCATGGCGATTTCGAGTCCCTCTCCCTCCCTGCCCAGGAGGTTCTCGGCAGGTACCCGACAATCGTCGAGGTACAGGGTGTTGCAAGTAAGGCCCCTCAAGCCCATGGTGGGCTCGCGGTAGCCCACCTTGAATCCGGGGGCGTTCCTTTCCACGATGAAAGCGCTGATCCCGCTAGCTCCTGCCTCGGGGTCGGTTGCAGCGAAAACCAGGAATACGTCAGCTATCTCGCCGTTGGAGGCCCAGGTTTTGCAACCGCTTAGCACGTAGTCCTGGCCCTCCTGTCTGGCCCTGGTCTCCAGGGCCGCGATATCGGAACCGGCAGCCGGTTCCGTCAGGGCAAAGGAGCCTATCTTCTCGCCCAAGGCCATCGGTGGCAGATATTTGTTCTTTTGCTCATCGCTCCCGTTATCTAGGATGGTTTTTGCCGCCAGGCCGTTGTGAACGCTGATGGTTATGGCGGTGGACGTGCAGGCTTTAGCAATCTCCTCCAGCAGCAAGCAATAGCTGATGGTGTCTAGAGCAGCTCCTTCGAACTCCTCTGGGAGGATTGCTCCCAGGAAACCCTGCATGGCTGCCTTTTCCAATATCCCTGAGGGCAGCTTTTCTTCGTCGTCTATTTCCTCAGCCAGAGGAGCGATCTCGTTGGCGACGAAGTCCTGGAACATCCTCTGGAACATTCGTTGTTCTTC
>CAZRSI010000015.1:0-1520 GCA_964602575.1 uncultured Anaerolineae bacterium | reverse complement strand
CGATCTCGTTGGCGACGAAGTCCTGGAACATCCTCTGGAACATTCGTTGTTCTTCGGTGAGCGCAAAATCCATTGGTTATCCTCCCGCCATATGTTGGATGGTCAGAGGCAGGTGCGAGGCCTGTCCCTACCTCTTGGGGGTGGCCGAGGGCAGGTGCGAGACCTGCCCCTACCTCTTTGGGGTGGCCGAGGGCAGGTGCGAGACCTGCCCCTATCAATCCATTTGAAACACGTCCGATTTTCTGGGCCGCCAGGGTGGCAGCACGCGGTGAGGGGTCCCAAGGGTTCGACGACTGGCTGGTTGAGGACCCACCTGGTTCTTGGACTCCATTGTCCTGTCTGCCCAGAAGTGCTTTACGTGATCACCCGCGCTGCCCACCCCGGCGGCAAGCAAGGAGGGAATAGGCTGACACTGGCCTTGGACTTTGTCGTTGTCCGTGCTGTGGTCTGTGATACAGTTCGTTGTTGAGACCAGGATCAGCCTTAAGGAGGGCTAGCGTCCCCGCTATGGCTGCATTGATTCGACGATGGCGACGAGGACGCCTAGCCCTCGAGGAAGGGACACCGATGGATGAATGCGATGCAACCCGTCCCTGACCTCGCTACTTATCTTTGAACTGCGGCCTGCGCTTCTCGAGAAAGGCTTTCAGTCCCTCCTCCATGTCCTCGCTGCCCTGTAGGGCCACGAATTGCTCGGTCTCGACCTCAAGCCCGCCCTGAAGGTCTTTATCCAGGCCCTCATTCACGGCCCTAATGATGGCCGCGATGGGCAGCGCGCTCTTGGAGACGATACGCTTGGCGAGTCCCTTGGCCTCTTTGAGAACCCGGCCCGTGGGCACCACCTTGTTCACCAGGCCAATGCGGTAGGCCTCCTGGGCGGTGATGTGGTCGCCGGTGAGCATCATCTCCAGGGCCTTGCCCTTGCCCACAATGCGCGACAGGCGCTGAGTGCCACCCCAACCGGGGATGACCCCCAGGTTGATCTCCGGCTGGCCGATGCGCACCCCGTCCTCGGCGATGCGGATGTGGCAAGCCATGGCCAACTCGTTGCCGCCACCCAGGGCGAAGCGTCCGTTTATAGCTGCGATAACTGGTTTCTGCGATGCCTCGATCTTGTTGAAGAGGTTCTTCCCCCGCTGGATGAAGGCCAGGGCCTCCTCGGGCTTGTCTTTTACCTCGTAGATCTCGTTGATGTCAGCTCCAGCCACGAAGAACTGGCCTGCTCCGGTGATGATAATAGCCTTCACCTCATCGTTGGCTGTCACTTCATCAAAAGCAGCCTCGAGTTCCTCCACCACTTGCCTGTTGAACGCATTGGCAGGGGGGTGATCAATGGTCAAAGTTGCTATGCGGTCCTCGACCGAGACTTTGACATATTGATGTTCTGTCATTTCTGTGACTCCCTTCTATCTGGAAGTTGGAAGTTAGAAGTTGGATTTCCAACTTTCAATTTTTAACCTCTAACTTCTAAGTGCCTATCCGAAAAGTCTTTTTGCTCCCGCTGGACCTTAGTCCAGCGG
>CAZRSI010000014.1:6113-20894 GCA_964602575.1 uncultured Anaerolineae bacterium | reverse complement strand
TATCGTCCCCACGTTCACGTGAGGCTTCGTCCTCACAAAACGCTCTTTGGCCATTTAAATTCTCCTTTCGCTCGAAAATTTAGATACATAAAACCGCGAGTTGGGTGTTGATAGAATGTTATCCTAAGATCAATTGCTCCATAACTTCGGGGGGCACCCGATCGTAGTAATCGAACTCCATAGTGAAAACGCCGCGTCCCTGGGTCATAGAGCGAAGGTCTGTGGCATAGCCAAACATCACCGCTAAAGGCACATGAGCATGAATCGCTTGGAATCCTCCGCTGCGAGGCTCCATGCCTTCGATCTGCGCCCCCCTCGCACTCAAATCGCCAATGACCTCGCCAGCAAACTCCTCGGGAACCACCACCTCCAGCTTCATCACGGGCTGCAAAAGGACAGGGTCGGCCTGCAATACACCGTTCCTCAAAGCCATGGAAGCAGCTATCTTAAAGTCTACCGCCGAGGAGTCCACCTCGTGATAGGAACCGTCTACCAGAGTGACTTTCAAGTCGGTCAATGGATAACCAGCCAATACGCCGCTATCTAGAGCCTCGCGAACACCCTGCTCCACAGCCGGGATAAACTCCTTAGGGATCACCCCTCCCGCGATCTTGCTCTCGAACTGAAAACCACCGCCCTTCCCCAGAGGCTCTAGCTCCAGCCAGACATGGCCGTAATGGCCCCGTCCTCCTGTTTGACGAACAAATCGGCCCTCGGCTCGTACCGGCTTGGTGATGGTTTCTTTGTAAGCCACCTGGGGTCGCCCCACGTTCGCTCTGACCTTAAACTCCCTCACCATGCGTTCGACCAATACTTCCAGGTGGAGCTCGCCCATACCGGAGATGATGGTCTGGCCTGTCTCCTCGTCCATCCTTACATTAAAGGTTGGGTCCTCCTCGGCCAGCCGGTACAATGCTTCGGTCATCTTGTCCTGATCGGCCTCGGTACGTGGCTCGATGGCCACGGAGATGACCGGCTCCGGGAACTTGATGCTCTCCAGGACAATGGGGCGGTTGAAATCGCTTAGGGTCTCGCCGGTAAACGTGTCTTTGAGACCCAGGGCGGCCCCAATGTCCCCAGCCAGCACTTCGTCTATCTCCTCGCGGTGGTTGGCATGCATGCGCACCAGGCGGCCAACGCGCTCTTTGATGTTCTTGTTAGTGTTGCGCACCGCCTGCTTGGCTCTCACCTTGCCGGAGTACACCCGGAAATAGGCCAGGCGTCCAACATATGGGTCCGTTACAATTTTAAAGACCAAAGCAGCCAGGGGAGCGTTCTCGTCCGCGGGACGGCTTTCCTCTGCCCCGGTCTTGGGGTTTATCCCCATGATAGGCGGTATGTCCAGGGGTGAGGGTAGGTAGTCCACCACCGCATCCAGCAGGGGCTGCACCCCCTTGTTGCGCAGCGCCGACCCACAAAACACCGGCACCAGCTCACCTTTGAGAGTGGCCTGTCGCAGGGCCTGCCGCAACTCTTCGGTGGTGATCTCCTCGCCCTCCAGATACTTGACCATGATGGTCTCGTCAGTCTCAGCCAGCTTCTCCAACAGCATCTCCCGCCTTAGAGCCACCTCTTCCTGTAGCTCGGCCGGTATGGGCACAACCTCTGGCTTTGCGCCCAGCTCGTCGCTGTAAGATATGGCTTGCATGTTAATGAGATCTACAACGCCCTGAAACGAACTCTCCACTCCGAGAGGTATCTGCAGAGCTACAGGGTTGGCCCCCAGCCTCTCCTCGATCATCCGGATGGTCCGCCAGAAATCTGCTCCCACGCGGTCCATCTTATTGACGAAGCATATGCGCGGCACTCCGTAGGTATCGGCTTGGCGCCACACCGTCTCAGACTGGGGTTCCACACCTGCCACGGCGTCGAAGAGGACGATGCCGCCATCCAGCACCCGCAGGCTGCGTTGAACTTCAACAGTGAAGTCTATGTGGCCTGGCGTATCAATAATGTTAATCTGATGATTGCGCCAATAGCAAGTGATGGCCGCTGCGGTGATGGTAATGCCTCTCTCCCGCTCCTGATCCATCCAGTCGGTGACAGTCGTACCCTCATCCACCTCTCCCATACGATGGGTACGACCCGTGTAAAAGAGCATCCGCTCAGTGGCGGTGGTCTTGCCCGCATCTATGTGGGCAATGATCCCGATATTGCGTATCCTTTCCAAAGGGTATTCTCTAGGCATGTTCAATGACCAATGACTAATGACCAATGACCAACCAATGAACCAATTGGGAATTTGGTCATTGGAGTTTGGTCATTGTTACCACCGATAGTGAGCGAATGCTTTGTTAGCCTCAGCCATCCTATGGGTGTCGTCTCTTTTCTTAATGGTGGCTCCCGTGCCTTGAGCTGCGTCCATCAACTCGTTAGCCAACTTCTCGGCCATAGACTTACCAGGACGATTGCGAGCCGATTGCACCAACCAACGCATGGCCAAGGAGATCCGTCGGTCGGGCGGCACCTCCATCGGTATCTGATAAGTTGCCCCGCCAACCCGCCGGGGTTTCACCTCCAGTACCGGAGCTGCGTTGTTGATGGCCTGCTCAAATACCTCCAGAGGGTTCCTTTTCATTCTCTCTTCGATGATATCGAAGGAATCGTAAAGGATTCTGGCCGCTAAGCTTTTCTTGCCACCCTTCATCAGCTTGTTGATGAACTTGGCCACCATAACGTTATTGTACTTTATGTCAGGTTGAACCTCCCTCTTGGGAGGACGATAGCGTCTGGGCATCCTAAACTCCTACTCCACCCTCGATTTCTTGGGCCTCTTGGTGCCGTACTTCGAACGACCCTTGTAACGGTCTTCAACCCCGCCAGCGTCCAATGCTCCACGAATAATGTGATAGCGCACACCTGGCAGATCCTTAACCCGGCCGCCTCGAACCAAGACCACAGAGTGCTCCTGGAGGTTGTGGCCCTCGCCAGGAATGTAAGCCGTAACCTCGACGCCATTGGTAAGACGCACTCTGGCGATCTTGCGAAGAGCAGAGTTGGGCTTCTTGGGTGTCATCGTCCTCACTTGAGTGCAGACGCCCTGTTTTTGAGGCGCCCCTTTGGATCGCCACTCCCTCTTCTGCTTTAAAGCGTTAAAGGTATAGTGCAAAGCCGGAGCCTTGCTTTTCTTCTTCTGCTTTTTCCGCCCTTTTCTGACCAGTTGGTTGATCGTTGGCACGTTACGCCCTCCTCTCCGGCCTATCTCAGACCAGAGCACCTGCTAAATCTCTTCACGGATTGAATTCACCGAACGAGGCCATCGTGAGAAAGTCGCGATGGCCTCGCCTTAACCTAACAACGTGCTCGATGGGATGAGCTAATCCGTTGTTGACTCACAACGCTGAAAACAAAGTATAACACAAATTACGAAAAATTGCAAATTCCTTCCAACCCTACCCCCCTCTGACATATCGTGGCAAGCCTAGCCCTAAGCCAAGCTTGGGCAGCTTCTCTGTCTCGTCTTCTTTCCCGAATTTGATAACCTCACCGTTGTCGGTGATCGCCTCTACCGAGAGGCCCAAACTCTGCAGCTCCTTGACTAAAACCTTAAAGGAAGCGGGGATCCCGGGTTCTTCGATCTCCTCGCCCTTGACAATGGCCTCATAGGTCTTAACCCGGCCAACGACATCGTCGGACTTGATGGTAAGCATTTCCTGCAAGGTATGAGCTGCTCCGTAGGCCTCCAGGGCCCAAACCTCCATCTCGCCAAACCGCTGGCCACCAAACTGAGCTTTGCCTCCTAGTGGTTGCTGAGTGACCAGGGAGTATGGCCCCGTGGACCGCGCGTGTACCTTATCCTCCACCAGGTGAATCAGTTTCATCATGTGGATCACGCCAACCGTTACCGGCTGATCAAAGGGCTCGCCAGTTTTGCCATCATAGAGGATAGCTTTGCCTAGAGTGGGCAAAGGGATACCCCTCTCCCTGCTCACGCGCAGGGCCTCTTGCTCCACCTCCTCGTCCGACAACGCAGACACATCCTTGCTCCCCCCTAGTTGCTCTTCCAACCACAGCCGCAGGCAGACTATGCGCACAAGGCGGTCTGCTTCCTCCCTCTCAGCAAGGGAGCGCTCAGTATCTTCGAAGATCAAGATAGCCTCAGGGTCGTAACCTCGCTCCTTCAGCCATTCTCGAAGAACGCTACGCCGGGCGTAGATGTGGTCCACGGCCAGGGCTTCCTCGTCGTACCCTTTCCCCTCCAGCCAGTAGCTTATGTAGAGCAAGCGGGCTTCTTCATCATCCTCCAAGCTTTCCAGCTCGTACCCTATCTCCTTCAGCCACTGCCACGCTCGCTCCGTGATCTCATCCCAGGCCTTGTCAATGAGCCAAGCTCGCGCCAGCTCCGCGGCAATCTCATCCTCATCAGCCCCATCAAAAACAGGGACAATAGCCCGGAATCCCAGCCGGCTGGCCGCCCATCCCAGGTGGGTCTCCAGGATCTGACCGATGTTCATTCGGCCTGGCACGCCCAGGGGATTGAGGATGAGCTCCACTGGGGTGCCATCGGCAAGGAAAGGCATGTCCTCAATGGGCACCACCTTGGAGATAACCCCCTTGTTACCATGACGGCCGGCCATCTTGTCGCCCTCGGTGATCTTGCGTCGTTGAGCCACACTAACCCGTACCATCTTATCAACACCAGCCGGAAGGTCACGGTGCTTATCGCGGCTGAAGACCTTCACATCCACTACCTTGCCGCGTTCACCGTGAGCCAGACGCAAGCTCGAATCCTTCACCTCCCTGGCTTTCTCGCCGAAGATGGCTCTGAGGAGCTTCTCCTCAGGAGTGAGTTCCTTCTCCCCCTTGGGAGTGATCTTGCCCACCAAGATGTCGTTGGGTCCTACCTCCGCCCCAATGTACACAATGCCGTTCTCATCGAGGTTTCTAAGAGCTTCCTCGCCCACATTCGGTATATCGCGGGTGATCTCCTCAGGGCCAAGCTTGGTATCGCGGGACTCTACCTCGTGTTTCTCAATATGAATGGAAGTGAATTTGTCCTCCCGCACCAAACTCTCGCTGATCAGGACAGCGTCCTCGTAGTTGCCGCCTTCCCAGGACATAAAAGCTACCAGCACATTCTGTCCCAGAGCCAGCTCGCCACCCTCGGTAGAGGACGAGTCGGCCAGCACATCGCCCTTTTTGACATGTTGTCCTTTGCTCACAATGGGCCTTTGATCAATACAAGTGGATTGGTTAGAACGGTTGTACCTGCGCAAGTTATAAACCTGACGGCCGTTTTCGCCAGCTACTACAATCTGACTACCTGTGACGCTCACTACCTCGCCATCCCCCTTGGCCACAACCACCTGGCCCGAATCAATGGCCGCATCCCACTCCATGCCGGTGCTCACCAGGGGCACCTCGGGCGTGATCAAAGGCACCGCCTGGCGCTGCATGTTGGAGCCCATCAAGGCGCGGTTGGCGTCGTCGTGCTCCAAGAAGGGGATAAGGGCCGCCGAGATACCCACGATCTGCTTGGGAGAGATGTCCATGTAGTCAACTTTCTCAACCGATTCAGACAAGAACTTCTGGCTACGCCGCACCGAGACACGAGGTTCAATGAATTGACCCTTCTCATCTAAGAGGGCATTGGCCTGGGCAATGGTGTATTTGTCCTCCTCGTCGGCCGAGAGGTAGACAATCTCGTTGGTGACCATGGGTTTGATTTTGACCTCGTCCTCCAAAGGCAAGGCCGCGATGCGCCGGGCCAGTTCCGGCGTAATCACGGTGCCTGCCTCAGCCACCACTTCTCCCGTCTCAGGGTCCAGAACCGGCTCTCGCAGGGTCTTATCCAACAACTGTTCGTATTCGTTGGGCACAGAGCGGATAACTTTGCGATAGGGGGTCTCAATGAAGCCAAAGTCGTTCACCCTGCTGTATGTAGCCAAACGACCAATGAGGCCGATGTTGGGCCCCTCGGGTGTCTCGATGGGGCAAATGCGGCCGTAGTGGCTGTGGTGAACGTCGCGCACGTCGAAGCCCGCTCGCTCGCGCCTTAGCCCGCCTGGGCCGAGAGCCGATAGCGTCCGCTTATGGGTGAGTTCGGCCAGCGGGTTGGTCTGCTCCATAAACTGAGATAACTGGCTACCACCAAAGAACTCCCGGAGGACAGCCACCACAGGGCGGATATTGATTAGGGACACAGGGGTGACTTGTTGCGGGTCGCGGATGCTCATCCGCTCCTTTACCACCCGCTCCATGCGCCTGAATCCGACGCGCAATTTGCTCTGGATAAGCTCGCCCACAGTCTTCACCCGCCGGTTGCCCAGGTGGTCTATATCATCGGGTTCCGCCACCCCATTGTTGATGCGGATCATGCGCTCCACCAGCTTAACGATATCTTCCTTGGTGATAGTGCGCCGGTCCAGGGGTATGTTCAGCCCCAATCGCTGGTTGAGCTTGTAGCGTCCTACCTTCTCCAAGTCATAGCGTTGCTGATCAAAGAGCTGGGCCTGCAAATACTCCCTGGCATTGTCCAAAGTTGCCGGATCGCCAGGCCGCATTTTCCTGAAGAACTCCAGCAGAGCCTCCTCAGCCACAGTATGCCCATCCTTCAGATCCCATTCCGGCTCTTGCTGAATGGTGGTAGCGATGTACTGGTGGTCGGGCATATTGTCCACAGCCCCAAAAAGCTCAAACAGCTCCTCGTCGGTTCCTTCCTTGAGAATATCACTACCAGTACCATCATCCACCACTGCCAGGGCTCTCAGAAGGATGGTCACTGGGAAGGTGCGCTTGCGATTGAACTTTACGATAATGTAGTCGCTCTTACGGGTCTCAAACTCCATCCACGCCCCTCGATCCGGGATGAGTTTGGCCGTGCTGAGCAAGCGCCCTGAAGCCCTATCCTCCTCGACGTCGAAATAAGCGCCTGGAGAGCGAATCAACTGGCTGACGACCACCCGCTCGGTGCCGTTAATAATAAAAGTACCGCTTTCGGTCATCACCGGGAAATCGCCCAAGAAGATTTCCTGCACCATGGGCTGGTCAATTTCCTTATTGTAAAGCATTACCCTCGCATAAAGAGGGGATGCATAGGTGATATCCCTCTCCAGACACTCCTTCTCGGTATATGGAGGGTCCTCGAAGCGATAATCCAGATCGAACTCCTCGTTAAGCTGCTGGTTGAAACCAGGGAAGTGGAGCTCCAGGTTCCCACTGTAGCTAACGATAGGCGATATCTCGTCGAACAACTCCCGCAGCCCTACCTCCTTGAACCACTTAAAGGATTTCAACTGCACCTCGATCAAATCGGGCAACGGGTGCACATCCGGTATTTTAGCATACGATTTGCAGCCACGGTGATTCTTAAACATAACTACCCCTGATCCCCCACTCTTCAACACTTGAGCAACGCAAAAACCGGCCTGGAAAAGAAACACAAGTTTATATTATAACCTTTTTTCGCTATTTTGTCAAAAATTCAAAAAAACCAGCCAGCGATATTTCTCGTGCTACTCATGAGCCACCATGAATTCCCTCGCTCGAGCCCACACAGCCTCGCGCTCGCTGTCAATGGTGATGCAATGGCCAGAGTTGGGCCACCATACGATCTCCTTATCTTTCGCCCCCAGGGCATCGAAGATGACCTGCGCGCTGTCGGGGGTGATGCTGCGATCGTGCCGGCCTTGCATGATCAACACCGGCACCTTTATCTGGGGCAGCTCTTGCCGTACAAGACGCAACAATTGCCCCAGGCTCACAATGCAACGAGTGGGAAGCCGGTCATAACTCCAGCAACGCTCCTGTGCCTCAGGGTCGGTCAGGTCCGATTCCTTGCTGGGGGTGAACCAACGCACAAAAGGCTGCACCAGTGGCACAAAGTGAAAGCGCCAGTCGGCGATATCCGCTGGCGTTCCCATGGCAATGACACCGGCCACCTTATGATGGGCAGCCAGGTGCAAAGCGATTAATCCACCCATGGACAAACCTGCAACGAAGACCCGCTTGCACCGCCCCATCAGAGTTTGCAGCCCTTCTTCTGCCGAGGCCACCCAGTCGCGCCAGGTGGTCTTGGCCATGTCCTCAGGAGTGGTGCCATGACCCGCCAGCCGTACCCCAAGCACAGTGAACCCTTGCTGGGCCAGATACTCCCCCATGGGGCGCATCTCTGGCGGACTGCCACTAAACCCATGAATGAGCAGGCAGCCCGTAGGGCCGCCTTCGAAGAAAAAGGGATTCAAATCCAAAGCTTTCGTAGACATAGCAAACACCCCAGCAGATAACAGTGGATAGCAACGTTGTCCCACTTCGCGGTAGGAAAGAAAGGGGAAGAGAGTTTTGTTGGGCGGCGGCTTCGCCGCCCAACAAAACTTCTTTTCACCTCCTCCTTGACCCTCTCCGGTGTGGCAAAGGAGAGAATCTGCTGCGCGTCCATCCCCTATGGAAGACTAACCGATCGCCGAAGTCGCGCTTCAGGGCAACCGGATCCATATCCCGCGCCGAGGTTTGTATCGGATTCAGGATATCTACCCCCACGTCAATCAGGTCCTGCACCAAAGGGAAGACACTGCCACAGGTGTGGTGCATGACCTCGGCCTCAGTGCGCGATTCGATTCACTGCAGAGCTTCCACCAACTTGGGCACCACTTCATACAGGTCACCCACGATCCCGTAGTCCGACAGGGCAAAGATGGGCGCGTTGCTGTCTTTGTTGATGGCCACCGCGATACGAGCGCCTCGGATGCCCACAGTGTACTGGATTTGTCCCGAAATCCCGATTGAGATCACCAGCCGAGGGCTGGTTTTCTTGCCCGACAGTCCCACCAGGCGATCTTCTGAAAGCCACTGATAGTCGGTGCACAGCGTTTTGGTGCAACCGATCTCCGCGCCCAGGACTTTGGCCAGTTCCTCGATGAGCGCCAGGTCCTCCTTCTTCTCCAGGCCCCGGCCCACGCACACCAGCACCTCCGCTTCCTCCAAGTTGACAGCTTCCCCAACCTTCTCCTGCCGCTCGACGATGCGGGTGCGGGCATCCCTCAGATCCAAGTCTACGTTGACCACCTCCCCCTGGCGGGCTTCCTTGGCTCCCAGCTCAAAGGTCTTGGGCATCACGGAGATCACTTTGTGGGGAGTCTTAATGAGCTCCGAGGCCACGGTATTGCCACCCAGAGCGTATCGGCTGATCAGCAGGTTGCCGTCTTGCACTTCCACCGCAGTGGCATCGGTGACGCAGCCTGCTCCCAGCTTCTGGGCCAGCCGGGGGGCCAGTTCTTTGCCCCGTTTGGTGGAGGCCAGCAGCAATACCTGGGCATCGTTCTGCTGCGCAATCTGATACAAGGCTTCGGCGAAGGTTTCGGCACGGAACTCAGCCAAGGCCGGGTGCTCGGACACATAGACCCGATCGGCGCCGTAGGCAAAGTACTCATCGGTTCTAGCATTGGCCCCTTCACCTAATACCGCAGCAGCCAGCCCTATGTTCAGCGCTGCACTGAAATCCTTGCCCTTAGACACCAGCTCAAAGGCCAGGTCGTCTTTCTCAGAAAATACCAATATCTCGGCCATGATTACCTCCCCAATACCCCTTCCTTGGTGAGGGCATTGACCAGTTCCTCGATCACCTCATCCAGTTCGCCCTCGAAGACCACTTGCTTTCTCGCCTGCTCTGGAGCCAGGTTGCTGACCACCTCTATGACAGACTCCTTGGCCCCGACCTCATCCTCGGAGAGCCCCAGGTCCGCCGCTGTCCACTCGTGGACCGGTTTGCGAGCCGCCCTCAGGATGTCCCTGAGAGAAGCCAGCCGGGGCTGGTTGATCTCGTCGGCCACTGTGACCACGGCCGGCAGCTCTGCCTCCACCACTTCGAAACTCTCCTCCATATTGCGCACAGCTCTGAGCTTGCTATCCCCGATCTCCAGTTCTCGCACGTAGGTTACCTGCGGGAGGTCTAATATCTCGGCCAGCCTCGGCCCCACTTGGCCAGAGTAGTTGTCTGTGGAGCCCTCACCGCACAGAATGAGATCGTACTCCCCGATCTTCTCAATAGCCCTGGCCAGGGCTTTGGCTGTGCTCATGGTGTCGGAACCCTCGAAGGCAGGGTCTATTAGCAAAACTGCCTCATCAGCTCCGATGGCCAGCGCCTCCTTGATGCCATCCTTGAGCTTGGCCCCGCCCAGAGCCAAGACAGTCACCTTTGTCCCTTCTGTTTTCTCCTTGATCCGCACCGCCTCCTCCAGCGCGCTCTTATCCATGTCCCCGAAGATCAGTGGTGCCCCCTCCAGAAGGGGTTTCCGGTCCTTGATGCGGATCTGTTGCAGATCGGGAACCTGTTTCAGACAGACAACAATGTTCATGCCTTGCCTCCTTTAAGATATTCAAGGTGCAACGCACTTACAAAGTGCATTGCACCTGGTTGCACCCGGACACCTGATTATCCAAATCGAAACTGCACCCCAAACCCACCTCGGGGGTAATCCCATTCGAGGGCCCCGTAGCGACAGGCAATGCGGCAGGTGCCACATTCCAGGCAGCCCTCGAACTCAACGCATATGTCGCCGCTTTCCTTGTTTATAGAGTAGAGATGGGCAGGACAGACAAACAGGCAATATTTCTCCTTGCACTCCTGTCTGCAAATTTCCTGATTTATGTGAATATGACTTTCTTCATCCAGCTTGAAGGCGTCCAGCCCCAGCTTGGATTCGATGTTCAACTTTACATCTTGCATAGGCTCAATATGTCCCTCAGTGTTGAGAAATTAAGCAGCTTGCTCTTCACCTCACCGAAGACAGTGTGAAAGATCCCCTCCTTGGGCCCATCGTCAATCCACATCAACTTCTCCACCAGGTCACAGAGGACCTGGGGGTACAGATTGACCAGACGGGGATTCTCCAACACGCTCAGAGCGTGGCGGAAGGTATGCATGTCCTTGAGCACGAAACTATCCTTGAGCAACTGCTCATAGTACGCCAGGGTAGAAGCTGAGAAATCACCTGTCTCCCTGGCTCGCTGGATAGTTTGGGCCGCCATGGCTCCTGAAGCCAGGGCGTACTCCATGCCTCGCACGGTGATGAGCATGTTCAGCCCGAGACCCGCTGCGTCCCCCACCACCAGAATGCCATCGCCGAAGAGCTTGGGCATGGCGTGGATGCCTCCCTCAGTAATAACGTGAGCCGAGTACTCCACCACCTCTCCTCCGCTTAATAGCACCCGGATCTCAGGCCGTTCTTTGAAGGCATCCATGAGGGGATATACCTCTTGTAAGGGGTCACGCTCCATCAGTGATTGGATGCCCACCACGATTCCCAGCGATATGCTCTCCAGGTTGGTGTAGAGGAATCCGCCGCCCATCATCCCCTGGGTCAGCTCGCCGAAGAAGAGCTGGGCCAGGCCCTCGTCACCCTCCAGGTTGAAGCGGTCCTCGATGGTCTGCCGAGGGAGCTCAATGACCTCTTTCATGGCGACGGCAAAATGCTTTGGCTGGTGCTTCCCTCGCAGGCCAGCCTTCTCGGCCATCAGCGACAGAACACCATCGGCAGCTACCACCACATCAGCGCGGATCTCGTCCCCCTCGGCGACGATGCCCACTACCCGGCCATCGTCGAAGACCAGGTCATCCACTTTGAACTTAGGGATGATGAAGGCCCCTTTCTCGGCCACCCGGTCGGCAAACCAACGGTCGAACCTGGCCCGCAGGATGGTGTAGCTGTGATAAGGCTGGCGGTTGAATCTTTCGCTGCGCAGTTCCACCGTGGTGGACGATTCCCTGGCCATGGCCGTCAGCCGCTCGCGGGTTACGTGGCGCTCCAGAGGCGCCTCTTCCCACAGATCGGGGAAGAGGTCTCTGACCGGATTGAGGTAGATCCGCCCTCCGGTGACGTTTTTGCTGCCGGGGAAGTCTCCCCGCTCGACCACCAGGACCTCCAGTCCCGCGTCGGCCAGGAAGTAGGCCGTAGCCAGGCCTGCCAGGCCCGCCCCCACGACGATGACATCCATCTTGTCTGTGGAATCGCTCATGTTGTTCTTCCCCGAAATCTGTGTGCAACGCACTTCCAAGCGTATTGCACTTGCGGTTTCGCTCACAGAGGCAGCTTTCGTCCGAAAGCTGCCTCTGTGCGGGCAATAATCCAGCCTATCTGCCGGGGTTAGTGTCCCTTCTGTGTCCCACGATACGGCACCGCCTCGTCGCCAATGTAGTCGCGGGCAATGATGATCTTCTGGATGTGATAGCCGCCCTCGGCTCCCACCACGTAGGACATGAAGCCCCGCAAGGCCATCTCCAGCGGGGTGTCTTTGGTATAGCCGAAGCCACCGTGGTACATCATGCCGTGCTTGGCGATGTCTACGGCCAGCATGGGAGCGTGGGCCTTGCAGATAGAGACGGTTCGGTTGATCTCCTCCTTGGTGAAACTCGAGCGGTCCTGGTAAAACTGATCAATCATCCAGGCGGCCTTCTGGAGCATCAACTTCAGCATCTCCAGCTTGGCATAGTCATCGGCTATCTCAAAGGAAATAGCCTCGAAATTCACCAGTGGCCGGCCGAAGAGCACCCTTTGCTTGGTATACTCACGGCTGATCTCCAGACACTTCTCAGCCCCTCCCAGGCAGGCCGCCGCGACCAGAACCCGGGCGACATTGAAGCCCTCCATGTTGACGTAGAAGCCCTTGTTCTCCTCGCCCAGGATGTACTTCTTGGGAATCTCTACGTCTTTGTACACAAAGCCGCCGGTGGACAGCCCCATGCGTCCCATGTCGCGATAAGTTGTATAGGTGGTGCCGGGAGCGTTGGCCGGGAAGTAGGCGAATGTTGTACCCTTATAGCCTTTTGTGGGGTCGGTCTTGAAGAGAGTCAGGTGGCCGCCACCCCGCTCGGTGGCTTCCCTCACGCCGCTGATGTAGGCTTTCTCGCCATTGACGATCCACTTGTCGCCAGCGTCCTTACCCACGGTGGTGATGTTAGCTAGGTCGGACCCTCCTCCAGGCTCTGTGGTGTTGATGCCCAGGAACCATTCGCCGGAAGCTACCTTGGGCAGTATCTCTTGCTTGGCCTCCTCGGTGCCGTAGTGAACCAGCAGAAGGGGCCAGCCAATGCACAGCAGGGTGTAAACGGGCACCGACATGCTCAGCTCAGCCCGTGCCAGCTCGTGCACGGTGATCACGGCATACTGCATCTCCTCACCGGGCATGGCCATGCCACCATACTCCTCAGGGATGGTGACACCGAAGATACCCAGATCGGCCATCTTATCGATGACCTCGTCGGGTATGCGTTCCCATTCCTCATCAATCTTGCGGGCAATGGGCTCCAGTTCCGCCTCAGCGAACTCCCTCACTGTATTTTTCCATAATTCTTGCTCGGCACTCAATCTGAAATCCATGACAAGTCTACCTCCTTGTAGTATTTTAATAGCCCCGCTAGGATGGGGGCGTTTCTAGGCGTGTATGATTATACCATAGGTATCCGTTGGTGTCAAAGGAGCGCTCTCGTCGTTAGGGCAATCGCAAACTCTGCTAACCTCCCGCAGGTTATGCACATTAATGGCAGAGGGCCTCGAATCAGAGGGGACCTTTGGTCAGAAATTTAAACCTGCGGGAGGTTCTGGCGCCCCAATCAAAAGAATGCGATTGCCCCATCTCGTCGTTTAGCCTTATTTCTCAGCCAGGGCATATAACACATGAAACGTGCTCTTTATCCCCTTGGTTGTCATCAGGTCTTTCAGCAAGTCCAAGAACCGCCGCCTTAACTCTTCCCGCTGCTCAGCCGACAACTGCTGCCGCAGCATCACTGGGAAGGGGCCCATGTCCAGATCGAAAGCCCAGACCTGCTCGGGGCTCTCAAACCAAATGTCTTCCGTTTCCTCGATCAGCTCTATCGTGTTGAAACCGGCCTCCTGTAGCAAAGCTTGAAGGGCAGCCGGCTTGAAAGCAATGGGATTCGTTAACAGGGCTCGGAGTCCAAACTCCCGGAAAAGATCCCGTTGGAGTGAGGCAATGGGGCTAAAGTATCCCGGTCCCCAGTTGGAAAGACCCAACCGACCCCCGGGCTTCAGTACTCGTCGCATCTCGGTCAATGCCCGGCTCATATCTGGGAATTGGAAGAGGGAGAAGGCACAGGTCAGAGCATCGAAGGAGGCCTCCGCAAAGCCCAATTGCTCCGCGTCCATACAGCAGAAGGTGACGTTGGTTGCCCCCTGTTTATCTGCCGCCTGGCTCGCCAAGGACACCATAGCGCCGGCGATATCAGTGCCTACCACTTGTCCTGTAGCCCCAACCCGTGTTGCTGCCTGCAACACCACAGCGCCCATCCCTGTTCCGACATCGAGCAAGCTGCTCCCCACGGGCAGATCAAGCAGGTCCAGCAGCCGCTCAGCACACCGCCCGAAGATGCCCAACCGGTCTTTGGCGTACTCGCACGCCACTTCCTCCCATCCCTGGCAAATCAACTGGCGAACTTTGGCTAAATCATCCATACGTTTCAAACGGTTGAGTAACTGCGCAAAAGTTCTTTTCACGCCCCTCCATACGTCCGGAAACTGCTACCAGGAGGCGTCTCGCCCCGCCTGAGGGCGGTTGGGCCACGAAATCGGGGCGAAGCCTGTCCTGAGCCGCTGGGCTGAGCATATCAAAGCCTCGTCGAAGGAGCGCCCCTCCGTAGCAGGAGGAAAAGTCGAGAGAACTGTTTGCGACCCACTTATTGCCTATCCGAAAAGTCTCTCTGCTCCCGCTGGACCTTAGCCGCCGTGAGCATTTTTCGGATAGGCGCTTAGTAATGGGTCTCCTACCATAGGTATTGAGTTAAGATCCCGTCGTGACGGGGAAATAGCACACCCCTGCTGTGCCAGGGCC
>CAZRSI010000014.1:3509-6013 GCA_964602575.1 uncultured Anaerolineae bacterium | reverse complement strand
TGCTGGGCCTTGCCAATGCGTCCTCCCATGTAGAGGTAGCGCAGCGTGTCGGCCGTTTGGATCATCTTGGTGATGGGAATCATCCTCTTGACCAGAGCCACGATTTCGTCCAAACCCTGGCCCGCGAGGGCAGCACGAGCGGCCTCGATGACCATCCAGCCATGACAGAGGGACACGTTGCGGGTATCAATGACCTCGATGCGCACCTTGGGCAGGACCTCCCTGGCCATCTCCTTCGCCATCGTCGCCGCCTGATAGGCTCCGCTGCCAATGGAGGTCATGTGGATGGAGATGATTTCCTGAGCGCGCTGGGCCAGTTTTTTGAAGCCCTCCAGGTAATCCCCAGGGCCGGGGTTGGCCGTCTTGGGCAACTCTTTGGCCGTAGCCAGCCAGCGGAAGAACTCGTCCCGCTGCACGTCTACCAGGTCGCGCAGGGTTTCCTGCCCCCTGTGGATGTAGTAGGGGACGACCTCGATCCCCAGTTCCTCAATCAATTGCTCCGGAATGCTGGCACAACTGTCTGTTAGTATGCCAACTGTGGGCATGGCATGCTCCTTTTAACAACTAGAGTTAAGCTCTTGGTAAAAGCATATTGCGTAACAGAATACGCACTACGCAATACGGCTCAGAAATCAACCCCCTCCCACTGCCACCATAAAAACGCGCAGGAAATCCGACGAAGTTCGCTCGTCGGGGCCGAATCGCTCCTTGAGGCGATAGCTGCGGGCCATCTTGCGCCCTCGGGCGGCCATCCAGCGCTCCTCGTACACAGCCAGGGCCTGGGCGGAGACATTGCCAGCCGCGATGGCCTCGGCTGCTACCTCGGCCGCCAGACGGCCAGCGATCATGGCGTTGGCGATCCCGCCACCGGTCAGTGGATCTACCTGGCGAGCGGCATCGCCCACCAGCATCAATCCATCGGCCACCAGGCGCGAGGGCAACGGCGCCACCGGCACGCCACCGACCACCAGGGTCACGGGGCTCCCCTGGGCCAAGTGAGACTGGCTCTCGATGAAACGGGTGAGGTAGTTCAGGGCCGAGTCTGTTGCTAAATCGGCCTGGACGCCCAATCCCACGTTGGCCTTGCCCTCCCCCTTGGGGAAGACCCAGGCATAGCCGCCCGGCGCCACATCCTGGCCGATATAGTAATAGCAGCACGCTGGGTCAATTTCGATGCCCGCCAGCAAGTACTGAGCGCAGGCCATTGTATCCCTCAGAAGCAAAGTGGTATCCAGTCCAGCCCAGGAGCCCACTCGCGATTCCACGCCATCGGCGCCGATGACCACCGCGCACTCGATTTCCATGCTCCCAGCAGGCCCCCGTGCGACGACACCCCGCACCACGCCATCTTCCAGCAACAGCCCTGTGGCCGCCGTTTTGACCATCACCTGAGCTCCAGCCTGGGCCGCCTCCTCAGCCAAGACGCGATCGAAGACGCGCCGCTCCAGGATATAACCCTTGCCTCCCTCGGCCTGCCTGGTTACCGTTTTCTCACTCCCGATAACCGCAATCTGGGCCTTGGTCACCGTCGCCGAAATCCAGCGCGGGTCCGGCTCGATGAAGGGCACCAGCATATCGTGGGCTATCCCCTCCGCGCAGCGCACCGGCGAGCCGATCTCCTGGCGCTTCTCCAGCAGCAGAACCGAGAGGCCCAGCTTGGCGGCTTCGCGCGCCGCTACCGACCCGCCCGGCCCCGCCCCCACAACCACCACATCGCAGCGCCGTCGGAGAGGAACACGCTTGCTGTCAGCGTAGCCTTCCGCCTGCAAAGCCCCCACCGGGCAGGCCGCCAGGCACAGGCCACAGTCCACACACGCCTGGCTGATGAGCAGGTGCGTCTCCGCCAGCTCGATGGCCCCCACAGGGCAAACGCTCACGCAGGCGCCGCAATAGCCACAGCGATCAACTTGGACTCTAATCACTACCCAGCCCTCCGTCACATTCGATGGGCGAAGGCCCCCTCCCCACCTCGGTCAGAGACCTTCGGCGATCAAAGATGGTTTGACCACATCTTGTGATGCCGAGGTGATGGATAGAAGAAAACATGGGGATTTTCATCCCCATGCAATAGTTCGAGGCACCTTGGTGCACTCAAACGGGGCAGGCTTCCCTTCGTCCCTCCCTCACCCTCCTTTGGCTTTCCACTCTTCAGCCCTTCTACCCGGCCTTGGCCAGGCGCTTCTCCACATAGGCCACGGCCTCGCCGACGGTGGTGATCTTTTGGGCCTCCTCGTCAGGAATCTCCTCTCCAAACTTGTCCTCAAAGGCCATGATCAGCTCCACCAGGTCGAGGGAATCGGCCTCCAGGTCCTCGCGGAAGGTAGCTTCGGGAGTGACCTTGTCCGGGTCCACACCCAGAACCTCAACAATAATGGCTTTCACTTCTTCAAATACAGACATTGTTTACCTCCTTGACAGTGATTATATTGGCCCTAATTTTACCAGCCTTGGCCGATCTAGTCAAAAACTCATTTGACAAGAATCGTCACCGCTGGTAATATTGC
>CAZRSI010000014.1:0-3409 GCA_964602575.1 uncultured Anaerolineae bacterium | reverse complement strand
AAAAGTTACGGAGGTCTCAGTTCATGCACAACCGGCGTAAGACGGAGCATCTGCGTATCTCCTTGGAAGAAGACGTGCGTTTCCGCAACCTGACCACAGGCCTGGAGAGATATCATTTCGTTCATAAAGCCTTGCCAGAGATAAACCGTGATCACATTGACCTTTCTGTTACCTTACTGGGCAAGCACTTGAACGCCCCCCTGTTCATCTCCTCCATGACAGGGGGTACTGAGGAGGCTGAGGCTATTAATAAAAACCTGGCCCTGGCGGCGCAGACTTACGGCCTGGGCATGGGTGTTGGCTCGCAGCGCGCAGCCTTAGAGGAGCCCGCCCTCTCCTACACCTATCAGGTCCGAGATGTGGCTCCCGATATCCTGCTCCTGGCTAACCTGGGCGCCGTACAGTTGAATTACGGCTACGGCATCGAGCATTGCCGGCGGGCCGTGGAGATGATCCAGGCCGATGGCTTGATTCTACACCTGAACCCGCTCCAGGAGGCCCTCCAGCCCGAGGGCAACACCGACTTCTCGGGACTGCTGCCCAAGATCGAAGAGGTCTGCCGCAAGCTACCGGTGCCTGTGATCGTCAAGGAGGTGGGCTGGGGCATCTCCGAGGAGGTGGCCCGCAGGCTGGCGGATGCCGGTGTAGCAGCTATTGACGTGGCCGGAGCCGGGGGTACCTCTTGGAGCGAGGTGGAGATGCACCGAGCCGACAACGAGGCCTCTCGCCACATCGCCGCCGCCTTCGCCGACTGGGGCATTCCTACCGCCGAATCCATCCAGATGGCGCGGCGAGGTGCCCCTGACATCGCTCTCATCGCCAGCGGGGGTATCCGCACCGGAGTGGAAGCTGCCAAGGCCATCACCCTAGGCGCCGATACTATAGCCATAGCCACGCCGTTCCTGAAGCCGGCCACCGTCTCCCCCGAAGCGGTGGGTGAAAAGATAAGAGAAATCTTGGAGGAACTGCGCACGGCCATGTTCTGCGTCGGCGCGAGAAACCTTCACGAACTTAAGAGCGTTCCCCTGCTGAAAGCGTTTTAGAACCCAACTGCTCGGCAAGGTCGCCTGGCCGCAGCCGCGCCTTGGGCTTGGTCAGAGACCTTCGCCCAACGGGAGAGAGTGTTTCAGGAGCAATCGCAACATGAGCTTGAAAAGCGCATCCGAAAAATACCTGCCCTTCATCGAGGCAGAACTGCGTCAAGTCGTTACCCCTCATGACCCCTGTCTGGCCCCCTTCTACGGGATGATGCGATATCACCTGGGCTGGGTTGACGAAGGTTTTGCTCCCAGCAAAGGTGGCGCAGGAAAGGGCTTGCGGCCCCTCCTCTGCCTTCTGACCTGTCAGGCGAGCGGCGGCGACCCCAACCAAGCCCTGCCGGCCGCCGCAGCCATCGAATTGGTGCATAATTTCTCCTTGGTCCACGACGACATCGAGGACCGGAGTCCTGTGCGGCGAGGCCGAGCCACCGTGTGGAAGCTTTGGGGTGCGCCCCAGGCCATCAACGTGGGCGACAGTCTCTTCGCCCTGGCCCACCTGGCCATGCAACGCCTGGCCGATAGGGGTGTGCCGCACGGGCGGGTGCTCACTGCCCTGGAGATCCTCGACCAAACTTGTTTGGCCCTCACTGAGGGCCAATACCTGGATCTGAGTTTCGAGGTCCGTCTGGATGTGGGCGTGGACGAGTATCTCGCTATGATCCGAGGCAAGACAGCCGCTCTCTTCAGCGCAGCAGCGCAACTGGGAGCCCTCATCGCCGAGAGCGAACCCCAAACCATCGCTTGCTATCGTCGCTTCGGCGAAAACCTGGGCCTGGCCTTTCAGATCGTGGACGACATCCTGGGTATCTGGGGCGACCCCCAGGTGACCGGCAAACCCACCGCCGACGATATCCGCCAGTGCAAGAAGACCCTGCCCATCGTTCGAGCCCTGGAGGTAGAAAAGAAAACCGCCAACAAAAGCCTGAGAGACATTTACCAGCGGGCGGCCCTCGATGAGGAAGCTGTGAAAGCAGTGCTCAACATCCTGGAGGATTCAGGAGCACGCCGCTATGCGGAGGCGACCGCGAAAGGATACTACCAGAAGGCCCTGGCAGAACTTGATGTCACGGACGTGGGAAACGAGGCTCGGGACGATTTGAGGGAATTGGCAGCGTTTCTCATCGAAAGGACGTACTGAACTCAGCCAATGAATTGACTCACGAAGGTGAGGTATCCCCGCCGGCCCCCTTCCCGGGTCCAGAGATTGATGGACTTGCGGACGCGCTTCAGGCAGGCAATGAGCTCATCCAGAGTAATAGGCTCTATTGGCAAATTCAGTGGCGTACCTTCCTTATCGGCGAACGGGGTTTTGCGCCCCAGCCGCCATTCGCACAGGGCCTCGACGAACTCATAGACCTCATCGGCCGGGGGGTTCAAAGACGGCGGCTTCGCCTGGCGGCCCCTTGCCTCAGCTCGATACTTGCGAAGCAAGGCCTCGACAGCAGCCAAGGCTTCCCAGTCGGTCATCTCAGGATGATCACGGTACACTTGGACAATGGCACACTCGATGTTTTGTAGAACATCCTCGTAGCGTTTCTCAAAGGGTAGGCCAGAATCTCGTCGCTCAATGCCAGTATACACCATCAGCGGTGTTTCTTCCTCGCTCTCAATAACGTTGGTGAACTCCACTAAGGGGATAGGATTGTCGTCGTCCCCCAGCGGCAAATCGCGCTTCTCCTCAGGGACTGCATCCAGGTCAACTATACCAGCTATAGTGAATTCCTCGCCGACATCCCAATGAGGCAAACTATGCATGAGAAATTCGCTCACCTCTTCTGGGTTGATGACCACTGTGGGACAGCGAGTGCAGAACCACCCTATATCGCCACCGATAATGAAACTATCAGCGGGCTCTTTTCCGCGCCAGGTATTAATCAAGTAAGTCTGAGTGCTCTGCTGCAAAGTGCCGCCACAGCGCGGACAAGAGCCAGGGTGCTCATCAAACTGCTTGTAGATACATACACGTGGTATGGTAATGTCAATCATTCCAAGGCCTCCTCCCGGGTGATTCTACCCTTGGTCAACCCACAAGCCACCAGATTCCGGTGGCACTCCTCGGCTTTGGCCAAGACCTCCCGGCTGATGTCGTAGAACCTGGTCTCGAATCCGGACAAGGCAGTAACATAACCGACACCGCTGCCCATCGTTCCAGCGCCAATTACCGCCACCCTTTCCATAAAATCAACCTCCCTCCGCGAGTCTGTAAGTAAAGGATAGCACAAGGAGAGCTTAATGTCAAACCCTTTGTGGTTGGGCTTGCGCAGCGAAGTCTGGGGAGCTTGAGGGGTACCCCCTCAACCCCACTTTTTCCTCCTCAGGGCGGGGCTAAATGGGCCAATGCCCCACACCGGCGACGAGAAGAGGGATAT
>CAZRSI010000013.1:13041-21023 GCA_964602575.1 uncultured Anaerolineae bacterium | reverse complement strand
AGTGGCCGTGCTACGGAGCTTCCGCCCGATGAAATCGGGCTCAAGAACCCCGTTTCACGGGGTGGCAGCTCTGTAGCCGTGGCACTTCATGCCACGGCGGAGTTGGCCAGTAGCTGTTTTTCTGCAGGCAGCCCCCTTAGCTTGATGCCTATGGGGCGCGGGGGTGCCCCTCAAGCTCACCAGGATTCACTGCGCAAGCCCGGAGCTTGGGGAATTTGGAGGGAAGTCAACGAGATTTGAGAAGCTTGGCCAGGCCCACCAGCAGGGCCAACAATGCGACCAGGCTGATGGCCGCCCCCACTTTCAGAGAGAGGGGATCGTAGACAAACTCCACCCTGTGTTGGCCTGCTGGCAAATACACAGCCCGAAAGAGAAGGTCGGCTCGGTGAATAGGCACGTCCAAGCCATCAATCACCGCCCGCCAGCCAGGATAGTAGGTATCGGTCAGCACCAGATAACCTTCCTCTCCCAGGTCGGCGGAAATCACGATGTGCTCCGGCTCGTATGTCAGAATCTCCACCCTGTCCCCGCCGGGGGCGTCGAGCGGCGGGATACCTTGTCCTCCCGGCGCGAGAATAACCTCCTGTTCCGGGTAAAAGGCGGGATCCTTCATGGCTACGATAGCCGCCTCATCGTCCAGGACCTGCGCCTGGTGAACGACGAAAGCCCGTGGCGGGCCATCCAGGTTCTCGTAAATCTTCACGTCGCCGCTGTGCACCAGACGAAAACGCCCCTCAGTGGAAACCACCAGGGGGGCGAAGGTATGCGTCCTATCATCAACCAAGCTGGCCCCTCGCAAGTGCAGCCGCCCCATCGGTGCCAGATACTCGATCGCGAGCCGTTGGGGCCTCACAACCTTACCGAACTCTAAACGAGTGACATAGTCCTTTCCCTGGGGATTATCGGGCCAGTGGCGGCACACCTTGGCTTGGTTGTGCCGGATTCTACCCTGATCATATTCGCCTTCCGATGTCTCCATGCCGGCCCGCAAAAGGTAGCTGTGTACCGCCCCCAGGTCATCGGTGATCATCACCTGCGCCACAGGTACACCATTGGCCAGTTCCTGCGCTCCCTCCAGATGGGACACCAGTCCCAGGGAGGTGGTAGCGAAGTCGGGCAGTTCCGTGACCTCTACCTGGGAAGCTGCCCCCGAGCCCAGAACGGCTTCGTGCCCCAGGTCGTAGTAAACACCGTCCACCCAGACATCGTAGACTTTGTCGGTGATGATGTATTTTACACCCAGCAGGTTCAGAATCCGCGATGGCGGCATTTCCCTCAACCGCTCCCGCAAGCGGCCATCGGGCGAGGGCTCGGACAGGAATAGCTGCTGCAGTTCGACATAGCGCTTTAGTGGCAGCACTCCGCCGTCATATCCATCCACACTGGGAATCCGGTAAACCAGGGGCAAGTTAGGAGCCAAGATCTCCTTCAGCTTGGTGGCCACCACATAGTCATAGATAGCTCGAGGAGGCAATTGGTCCTGGAAAATCTGTCGGATCTCCCCCAAGTCGCCCGGGTCGAAAGTGAGCTCAGACATGCTGAGCATCCGATCGGTTGGCTGCCCGACGGCCAGAAGGTGAGCAGGGGCGGTGCGCAGGGAGGAGTAAGCCTGCGGAGCAGTGGGATGGTTATAGGCCAGGCCTCGACTGGCGGCGAAGAGTTCGCCGATCACGATCAAGGCCACAGCCAGGCGAAAAGCAGGTTGCGTCGCACGATCGGACATCCCCAATCGCAGCAAGATCAGGGCCAAAACCGCCAGCAGCGCCCAGGCCAAGAGCGTGACGGGGGTGGGGAAATCGAGGAATGGGAAGAGGAGGATAAGAGGAGCAATCAGCGCAGCAGCGGCGACTAGCAGGCGACGACGGAACATGGGCCAGAGCCACCTGGTTTCGCAACCAACCATCTCGGCTTTGGCCGGGAGAGGGCAGCGCAGAAACTCCGCCCCCAATCCCGCCAGCATCGCCCCGCCCAAGGTGTACAGATACAGCCAGCGAGCTGGCGCTCGGAACAGGTCAAAACCGGGTACTAGCTTGTACAGGACGAAGTAGAAAGGGTTGTAGCCTCCCAAACCCAGGAACAGACCCAGGGCCGTCAGGAAGATGAGAAAGAGGTGGACGGGATGACGCTGCTGGAACAGGGCCCCGACGAGGGCCAGGGCAAGAGCCACGATGCCCAGATAGGCGACGTACTCGCTGAACACCTTCTCCCCACCGAAGGTCGGCAGCAGGGAGAGGAGAAGCAGGCGTGGCTTGAGGGAAAAGGAAGCGGCCTCGCGATAAGGCAATCCCCCGCTCCGCACCGAAAGCTGCGACAGTTCTAGAGTGGGTAATAACTGCACTGCCGCCACACCCAGGCTGATGAGCACCAGGAGGAGATAGTTCAGCAAGCTGCGTCCGATCTCTCTGCGCCCTCGCCACCATCCAACCCTCCGATCATCCAACCATCTGGCCGTTGGAAAGACCGCATAGAGTCCCAGAGCAAAAAAAGAGATGTACGACGATTGGGTATGGCCAGCCATGAACTGCAAGCCTGCCACCAATCCGGCCAGCAAGACATATAGCCACCCTTTGGTCGCCGAAGGTCTCCTGGCCGAGGCGGAATGGGCTCGGTCTGGAGACCCTCGCCCATCGCAGGGCCACCTCCCTCGACCCAGGTCGAAGAGCAAAAACAGCAACGGCAACCATACGGAGCCGTTCAACTGGTTGACGTGCTCCACCTGAGCTCCCACAAAGCCGCTGAAGGCGAACACCGCCGCTGCCACCCAGGCCCCCCATCGCCCCAATCCCAGCGAGAGGCGCGCGTAGAGGTAGGCAAAGATACCCGCCAGGAAAACATGCAAAACAATGGAGTAGCTGACCATCTTGGGCACAGACAGCCAGTAGAGAGGAAAATTCAAGGGATAGAATAGCCCTGTCTGGGGATTGGCCAGGAACGGCACACCCATGAAGAGATAGGGATTCCACAATGGCAAGCGGCCCTGGCGAATAGCCCAAGCAGCGTAAGCTTTGTAGGGGTAGAAATAAGTGAAGACATCCAAGCCTACTAGGATGAGATTGGTGAAGGTGATCTTCCAGAAGAAGGCCAGGGTTAGAGCAAGCAAAGTGGCCAGCGCACAGAGTTCTCTGCCAACTTGATGCCTGAGGCGTGAGAGATAAGAGGCAAAACGTAAAGCGCAAAATGCAAGGTCCCTCACTTCTGCTCCTCGATGCGGTAGATGGTAAAGGAGATAGCGCCATCACGATTGTAAGTCCAATGGACCGGATAGAGCACTAAACCCGCCTCAGCCAAAGCCTCCCTCACATCCGCGGTTGACTTGTCACTCGGGAAGACAATGTAGCGCTCGGCTCCCTCTACCTGGCTTGCATCCTCGGCCAGCTCCTTGGGCGAAGGATACCAGCGGAAAACCAGGGGGAAGTCGAACATGTAAAAAGAGTAATGCCAGCCCAGCCAGTGGTGATAAAGGAAGGAGCCGGCCGGAACATGATCGCGGAAGTAGTCGGCGACAGCTTCTATGCCATCATAGGCCCCGTGGTCTCCACCAATGGGGTATCCGCTGCGCGCTGCCGTCAACGCGGGTCCGGCTAGCGTCGCTACCAGCAAGAAAACAACCAAAAGCCCTCGCCGTATCGCGTCGCCAGAGTCCACCCTCCCCTTGTCCCTCCCTGAGGGGAAAGGGAGAATGCCTGTCAGCGCTCTGCTTGCCAGCCACAAGATCCTTGCCAGCAGGATAAGCAAAAGGGGAACGACTCCAAGGAGGTAGCGATCCCAGATGTTGAAGCTCAACAGCCAATGGCTTAGCAGGAAAAAGGCGACAAAAGCCGACAAGACGATATCGAAGAAAGTTGCTGGCTCACCTCTCCATCGGCGGAGGTCGTAGGCCAGGAGGCAGGGTAACCCTCCCACCAACAGGATGTTGAGAACAGGGGAAGCAGTTATGTAATGCAGAACGTCAAGCCAGTCTCCAAGCCGTTCAACCAATTGTGCGGGGGGTACCAAAGTCAGGCCGCCGTAGCTGACAAAGCTCTGCTCCAGGTAGCTGGGCTGCAGCCGCCAGCGCAGGGAATCCCACCAGGCAACAGGAGCCATCACAGCCAGGAAGCCCAGGGCGAAAATCAGGCCCGCCCTCAGGCCTCTCCTAACTGAGACGAGGAGGTGAGGAGAGGGAGAGAGAGCCTTGTGGCAACAGATGCCGATAACGAGGGCCAGTGGCGCAAACAGGAGACCCTGCTGCTTAGTGGCCGCCGCCAGCCCCAGGGCGAGTCCAGACCAAACCAGCCTGCCCCTCGCTGCCAAACAGAGAGCGGCCAGAATCCAGGCTACCATTATAGGGTCGGTGAAGGCTGTGGGAGCGAATAAAATGTTGAAAGGGGAAAGTGCCATCAAGACCGCTGTCAGCACCCCCACGGCCTGCCCATAGAGCTGTGAAGCCAGGTAGTAGGCCAGGCCAATGCTAGCTAAACTGCTCATTTCGCTGGGAATACGGGCAACCACTTCGGAGGAGCCAAAAAGCTTGAAGCAAGCAGCCAGAGTGTAAATGAAGAGAGGAGGTTTGTCAACGCGGCAGTGATTCAAAATGGGATCGCGCCCCGTGGCAATCTGAAGGGCCCAGAAGCTATAAAGAGCCTCGTCCTGATGAAAGCGGTTTGTGCCAATAGGGCTCACGCGAAGAGCCGCTCCTACCGCTGCCAGCAATGCCAGTGCCAACACCACTACTACGCGGCTGCTGATCCACGCTCTCAACGCACCCCAAATGGCTCTGAGGGAACTACCAAATCCCCAGCTCCTACCTGCCTCTGCCGATCTGGGTCGAACAAGAGTGGAACCCTTGAAACCCTCCATGAAACGCTCAGTCAACGAACCGGAACTTTATCAGCGTCCACAGAGCTTTGATGCCGTCTCGCCAGGTTAGCTTCTTGCCCTGGTGGTATTCTCGTCCCTGGTAGGAGATAGGCACTTCGTGAATGTGGTAGCCCCGTTTCAGCAACTTGGCTGTGATCTCGGGCTCCAGCTCAAAGCGACGCGAACACAAGGGGATAGACTTTATAACCTCCGCCCTGAAAACTTTGTAGCAGGTTTCCATGTCGCTCAAGGCGGTGCCGTATAGGAGGTTAGTGACCATGGTGACGATCCTATTGCCCAAGGCCTGTGAGAAGAACATGCTCTTTCCGAACTCCATGAAGCGCGAGCCGTACACCACCTCGGCCTGGCCTTCCAGAAGGGGTTTAAGCAATTTGGGGTAATCGCGGGGATCGTACTCCAGATCGGCATCCTGGATGATGATGAAATCGCCAGTGGCATGTTCGAGCCCGGTGCGCACCGCGGCCCCCTTGCCCTTATTGACCTCGTGATAGAAAGTTTTAAGGTCGCCTTTCTGTTCCTCTTCCCTCAATATTTCCCTGGTGCCATCGGTAGAACCATCGTCAACGACCACGATCTCTTTCGGTAGGTCAACGGCCCTGACCTTGGCTAGGATTTCCGATAGGGTTTCCCGCTCGTTGTAAACGGGCATAATCACTGATAACAAGGGCTGGTTCATCAGCCAAGAGCGCTCCCTTTGTCTAATAGCCAAAGAGCGTTTTGCTGGGCAGCGGCTCCACTGCCCAACAAAACACCTTTTTTCCTCTTTCCGGTACGTAGCCCCAGATCCTGTAACGAAGCGAATTATAGCGTGTTTTAGGAGAGCTGTCAAAGTAGGGCGCCGAGGGGTGTATTTCACTAGTGGCGAGAATGAGAGCCAGCCTGGCCTGTGTCATTGCGAGGCGCGCAGTTTGCGCCGAAGCCTGCCCTGAGCTTTGCCGCAGGGCAATCTCCCACTAGCTGGCGGTGGATTGCTTCGCGGAGCCTGTCCTGAGGTATCGAAGGACTCGCAATGACATTTCCAAAAAACTGAAATGCACCAGCGCCGAGCTGAAGCTCGACGCTGGTGGGGTGGTCAACACATGTTAAAAATGTCGGGTTAGCACCTCTTGCACCTCTGTGGGGGTAACCAGCACCACCTGGCCCTCGTATCCTCCTTCGAACAATAGGCCGTGTAGCCGCAGGCGGCCAATGGTCGTCTCCGGCTCATGGTAACGCCAATGGTAGTTTTCCTCTAGGTCGTCTCCATATCTTCGACTAACCTCCTCGTACGCTACCATCCCACCGCGATCCAGGACAAGGCGTAGCGCTTCTCGTTCCTCATTGCTGAGACCTCTCCATGCTCTTCTCACCACTTCAGGATCGGCCAATGATTCAGCCAGGAGTTCAATGAGCTTGGCTTTCCTGATGCCCGAAGGCGGTTTGATCTCCAGGGCATGGGCCACAGCCATCAGATTGTCTTTGGTGTAGCGCGAAAGACAGGATCGCAGGTCTGTGCCCTTTAGAGGCTTCTGGCGCTCCCTCTCGCGTCTGCGCCTGTCTCGTTCTTGCATGCGAGCGAGCATTTTCTCGGAGCCCCTCATGATCTGCACCATCAACAAACGCCTCTGGGCCTGCTCGTCCTCCGGGTCCATCTCCAGGATCATCTCCAGGTGGTTCTCAGCCAGTTCGTAATTCTCTTGGGCGATAAACAGCTCAGCGCTGACGCGGTTGTAGAAGAGAAGCTCCTGGGGGTGGAAGGTCTTGAGTTCAGCTATGGGCTTCAGGAGCTCTTCGGCTTCCTCAAGCCGCCCTTGTTGTATTCGTATCGAGGCCAGGTTGCAGCGAGGGTGAATGTAGTTAGGGTCTATCTCCAGGGCTTTCTGGAGGTATTTCTCCGCTTCTTCTTCACGACCCTGCATGAGATAGATGACGCCCAGGTTCCCGTAGGCTTCTTTGGCCTTGGGCTCCAGGGCGATCATCTTTTGGTAGAGCCTCTCAGCCTCCTTTTCTTTGCCTTCCTGGAAGGCTGTTATCGCCCTGTCCAGCAGATCCAATACCTCATCGCTGTACCCCAGTTCCCACTCTTCGGTGATGAATTGACGCCGGAGCAACACCTCCCGCCATTGGCCCTTCAGCCATAGCCTCACCGGCTCGTCCTCGCTGAAGACTCCTAGCTCTACCAGGGCGGCCGCTGCTGCGATCCTCAGGTCATCATCGCCCACCCGACTCAGGGCGAAGGCCCGCAGGACATTCACCGCTCGCTCGTTGCCCAGCATGTGCAGGACGCCAATGGCAGCCTCCTGCTCGTCCTCGTTGCCGTACCACAGCACATCGCTCAATAGATCGGCCATATAGGGGTACCTCTCCCCGAAGCTACGAAGTTTGCGTTCCATCCTCTTTCCGGAAACACCACCTGGCCTAAGGCCCTTGATAAGCTCGTCAAAAGCCATTGTAGGTATCATATCCTGCCCGGGGAAGTAGGGGAACCGGTAAGCAGGCGCCAGCTTTTTGCCTCCTTGGCGTATGAACTCCATATAGTTCCTCAGGTAGGAAGCATCGGGGGCAACGCGGAGGGCTTCTGTCCAATGAGCCAGTGCTTCCCGCTCCTTACCCAGGTTTGCCGATGCCGCTGCCAGGAGGTGAAGCAAGGCGGCATCCAGTGCAATTCCTTCGCCTTGCGCTTTTTTCAAGAGCTTGTAGACCTTTTGATCCTCTTCCATAGCCGCGCAAGCCTCGGCCATCTTGAAGTAGGCATCGGGCTCCTGAGGTTCGATCCTTTCCAGGCGCGTCAGGTACGCTTGAGCTTCCTCTCGCCGCCCAGCCGCACAGAGGAAGCGCACCAGGTTGGCCAGGGCGTGCACGTTTTGATCGTCAATACGCTCCAGCACTTCTTTTTCGGTGGCAATGGCCTCATCCCACTGGCCCAGGGCGAAATATGACAGGGCCAGGTTGTTGCGGGGCGGAGCCCAGTTCCGAACCAGCCGGGCAGCTTCCTTCGATGCCTCCGCTCCCTCGGCGAAATCTCCCAATTCATTGGCCAGCCGGCCTTGTTCCATGAGATAGGCTGCATGTTCCATCTTTCTGGGGGAGATGCCATGGGTAGCTGCCACCTGCTCGATTCTCCCCGCTGAATCAGCCATCAC
>CAZRSI010000013.1:6552-12941 GCA_964602575.1 uncultured Anaerolineae bacterium | reverse complement strand
CCATATTGCAGTAATCAGTAAGCAGTGTCAGTGATCCCCCCTGATCACCGATCACTGACTCGACTGTTCAGCCACTCCAACAAGTACTCAAACACCTGCTCCTGTTCCGGTTCGTTGTGGATTTCGTGATAGAACCCATCCCAGATTTTCAGGGTGCAACGATCGCCTGCTCGGGCAGCGAATTCGCGGCTGGCCTGGACAGAACACAGGCGGTCGGCGCTGCCGTGCATCAGCAACAGGGGCAGCGAGAGCTCACTGGCGTGCTCCAGGGCCCACAGGCCGGCCTGGAACATGTCCATTGTCAGCCGAGGTGTGAGGCGGTCGTGGACCAGCGGGTCTTCGTCGTAGTCCCGCACCACTTCGGGGTCGCGGGAGAGGGCCTGGCGGTCCAGCTCGTTGGACAGGGACAGAGTGGGCCAGAGGTTGTACATAATCCTGGCGAGGGTCAGTTTCCACGCCGGGGGCTCGAAGGCGGCTCGGAAGAAAGGCCCCGTGGCAATTACCCCAGCCAATTGAGGGCGGCGGCGCAGGGCGTAGTTGATCACCAAGTTGCCGCCCAGGCTGTGGCCGTAGAGGAAGCGTGGGAGATCCGGGTATCGGTTTGCTGCTTCGTCCAGGAGGCGGGCGATATCATCGAGCAGGGCCTCGTAGCTGGGGGCGTAGCCGCGCTGCCCCCCGGATTTGCCGTGCCCGCGCAGGTCGAAGGCCAGCAGGGCGTAGCCGGCCTGGTTCAAAAAGGCAGCCAGGTGCTCGTAGCGCCCGCTGTGCTCCCCCAATCCGTGCACCAGGCATACCACCCCTTTGAGTTCGGCCTCCGGTTTCCAGCCCTGAGCGTAGAGCCGCAGCCCATCTTTCGTTTGCCATCCGAATTCAAAGCGTTGCATGTTGTCCTCCAAAGCATGGTTCAGACCCTTAGGGTCTGGTCCCAACCGCCTGCTATTTCTCTGTGATGATGATCTTCTCTATCACATCGCCGACGGTTATGGACTGGACCACGTCCATGCCTTCGATCACGTGACCAAAGACCGTGTACGCGCCGTCTAGGAAGGGCGTCGGAGCCAGGGTGATATAGAACTGGCTGCCGCTGGAAGCGCGGGTGGGGTTAACTTGGTCTGCCTTGCGGGCCATGGCGATGGCACCTTCCACGTGGGGCAACCCAATCTCCGCTGGCACGGTGTAGCCGGGTCCGCCGGTCCCGTTGCCCAGCGGGTCGCCCCCCTGGATGACAAAGCCGGGCTCCACGCGGTGAAAGGTCAGGCCGTTGTAGAAGCCCTGTCTGGCCAGGAAGACGAAGTTGTTGACAGTGAGGGGGGCGGCATTGGCGTCGAGTTGGACGACGATGTCACCCTTGGCCGTGGAGATGGTGGCTATGTAGCTCTTGCTGGCGTCAATCTGCATCTCCGGTGGCTCGCTGTACATGTTGTTGCGCTTGGCCGGATTGGCCGGCATGGCTGGTTTGCTCGGTGCGCAACCAGCAACCACCACGCTCAGCAAGAGAGCTACAACGATGACGCTGATCCACCACCAGTTCTTGCTGATTTGTTTGTTCTTTTCCGACATTCCGGCTCCTTTCTGGGATTCCAACCCGTCACCCTGTCGCACTCTTTACCCCTGGCTGGCCAGCCCTCCGGTGATTTCTCCTCCATCAATGACGAAGTACTGCCCGGTGATGAAGCTGGCATCGTCGGAGGCCAGGAAGGCGAAGAGGGCGGCTACGTCCTCCGGTCGGCCCAGCCTACCCAGGGGTATTTTGGCCGCAAAGGCTTGCTGCATCTCCAGGGTGTATTCAAGCTCCTGCATTGGCGTCAGGATGAAGCCGGGACATATGGCATTGACGCGCACTTTGGGGGCCAGTTCCAAGGCCATGGAGCGGGTCAATTCAATGACCCCGGCCTTGGAGGCATTATAGTCGGCGTAATAATGGTAGCCCACCAAGCCGTTGGTGGAACCCATATTCAGGATGACACCGCCATCCCCCGCCAACATTCGCCGTGCTGCTTGTTGAGCCACGAAGAACACGCCGTCGAGGTTGACCGCCATCAGCTGGCGCCACTCCTGGGGGGAGATGTCCAAAAACCGGTGTCGATTGCTGATTCCGGCGTTGTTGATCAGCACATCCAGCCCTCCCAGCATGTCGTCCAGTTCCTCGAAGGCCCGCGCTACATCGTTGGGATCTGTGACATCGGCGCGGATGGTGTCGCTCAGGGCTGGCAACTCGCCTTTGATACGGCGAAGCGCCGCCTCGTCGTAGTCCAGCACCACAACGCGCGAGCCTTCCTCCAAGAAACGCGCCGCTGTCGCCGTGCCGATGCCACCTGCTCCACCAGTGATCAGTACTCGTTTGTCTCTTAAGCCACGCATATTTACCTCCTACTACCTATCCTACTATCCTGCCAGGCCACCACCATCCACCACCAGGGCCGTACCGGTGACGAAAGACGCGGCGTCGCTGGCCAGATAGAGTGCCGCCTGGGCGATGTCCTCCGGCCGGCCAATGCGCCGCAATGGCCGATCCGCCGCCTGGGCCAGGAACTGCTCATCCGGTTCGCCTAGTTGCCGCGCCTCACTCCGTAGCATGGGCGTATCGGTGTCGCCAGGGCAGATACAGTTGACGCGGATGTTTTGCTCCCCATGGTCGAGGGCCATGGCTCGGGTCAAGTTCACCACTGCCCCCTTCGAGGCACAGTAGACTGCCGCCTTACGCCCCCCGACCAGCCCCCAGCCCGAGGCGGTGTTGATGATCACCCCGCCCCCTGCCGCGGCCATGATGGGTATGGCGTACTTGCTGAGCAAGAAGACGGATTTGACGTTGACCGCCATCACCCGGTCCCACTCCTCCTCGGTGGTTTCCACCACGGTAGCCCGGCGGATGATGCCGGCATTATTGAAGAGGGTGTCCAGGCCGCCCAGCTCTTTGACGGTTTGCTGCACAGCCCGCTGGCAGTCGGCGGCCTTGGTCACGTCGCAATGCACGAAGATGGCACGCCCACCTGCT
Source organism: uncultured Anaerolineae bacterium (assembly GCA_964602575.1). Lineage (GTDB taxonomy): Bacteria > Chloroflexota > Anaerolineae > VGOG01 > VGOG01 > CAZRSI01. The sequence goes on along the minus strand of CAZRSI010000013.1, from coordinate 9,946 downwards.
TTGAGTATCTCCTGCACGACGGCCTGTCCCTTGGCCTGATCTATGTCCACCACTGACACCGCCGCGCCCTCGCGAGCGAACAGCAACGCCGTCGCCCGCCCGATGCCCGATGCGCCGCCGGTGATTAGGGCAACCTTTCCTGCCAAGATACCTTCGCTGCTCGCAAGTTTATCCTTCGACATCTTCTAAAGCCTTTCTTGCCGCTTCTATGGTAAAGTCCACGTCCTCATCAGTGTGGGCCAGCGAGACGATCGAATGGAGGGCCGCCGAGGGGGTCATGTAAACCCCGTACTTGAACAGCGCCCATGCGAACCTCTGGTATTTGACCCGGTCAACGTAGGCGCAGAACTCACGGTAGTCGCGGATGGCAGGGCGATCGGTGAACATGATTTGCAGCATCGGCCCCACGTTCTGCACGATGGCCTTGGTGCCTGTCTCTGCAAACAGGTTGCGCAGCCCCTGGCAGAGCTTCTCCCCGATGCGCCAGATATGCTTGAAAGCCGCGTTGTCATCGCGGGTCAGTTCCTGCAGGCTGGCCCGTGCTGCGTATAACCCGATGCGCGAGGCGTTCTGCGTACCGTAGTGCAGCACCCCGCCCCATTCCAGGGCCTGCATGATCTCGGCCCGGCCCACGAACCCAGCCACCGGCAACCCAGCTCCCATTGCCTTGCCGAAGGTCGAGATGTCGGGCACGATGCCGTAGTACTCCTGACAGCCGCCGGGCGCGATGCGGAAGCCGGTCACGGTCTCGTCTAGGATGAGCAGGATGCCGTTGGTGCGGGTCAGTTCGCGCAGCCCCTGCAGGTAGCCCGGCTGCGGCGGGATGACGCCCATGTTGCCCATGATCCCCTCGGTGATAACGGCGGCGATCTGCCCCCGATAGGTGTCAATGGCCCGCTCTACTGCCTCCAGGTCGTTCCAGGGCACGACGATGGTGTCCTCCAGAGCACAGCGGTTCAGCCCGGAGCTGTCGGCGATCTTAATGGGGTCGTTCCGGTGGCCCAGGGAGACCAGGGGATGCGGGTGGGCGTTGACCAGGAAGTCATCGTACCAGCCGTGGTAGTGCCCTTCGAACTTGATGAACTTGGGCTTGCCGGTGTAGCCCCGCGCCAGCCGGATGGCTGCCATGGCTGCTTCGGTGCCAGTGTTGGCGAAACGCACCCGCTCGGCGCTGGGCACTATCCGCTGGATCATCTCTGCCACCTCGACCTCGATCTCTGTAGCAGCGGCGAAGAGCGTCCCGCTGGCTGCCGCCTCGGTCACCGCCTCGACAATGCGGGGGTGGGCATGGCCCAGCGGCAGCGCGCCGTAGGCCATCATCCAGTCCACGTAGCGGTTGCCGTCCACATCGTAGATGTGGGAACCTTCGCCCCGTTGAATGAACAGAGGGTACTCCCCATAGTTGGCCGGCCCTCGCGAGGGGGAGCTACCTCCCTCGATCAATACGCGCAGGGCGCGGTCGAAGAGCTTTTTCGACTTTTGTGTGGTGTACTCCACTACTATCACTCCTTTTTTTGCATCAATCTGCTGTCCCACCACCATCCACCGCCAGAACCGCGCCGGTCACGAAGGAGGCATCGTCCGAAGCCAGAAACAGAACCGCCTTAGCGATCTCCTCTGGTCTGCCAATGCGCCCCATTGGACGGCGAGCAGCTTCTGCCAGATATGCCTGCCGCGTCATCCCCCGCCGTCGAGCATCCTCAACAAGCATAGGCGTATCCACGTCTCCCGGGCAGACACAGTTGACGCGAATCCCCTGGTGGCTGTGGTCAACGGCCATGGCCTTGGTTAGCAGCACCACGCCTCCCTTGGCAGCGCAGTAGGCAGCCGCCTTGTCACCTCCCACCAATCCCCAGCCCGAAGCGTTGTTGACGATCACCCCGCTCCCTTGAGCGATCATAATCGGGAGCGCGAATTTGCACATCAAGTATGTTCCTTTAAGATTGGTGTCTATGGTCAGGTCCCATTCTTCCTCGGTGCTGTTGACCACGGTGTTGGGATAGAAGACGCCCGCGTTGTTGAAGAGGATGTCCAACCGGCCAAAAGTCCGCACGGTCTCCTCCACGGCCTGGCGACATTCGTCGGCGAAACGCACGTCGGAGCGGATGAAAATAGCCGTGCCATCGGCCTGCTCAATCTCGTTCACCACTTGCTGACCGCGCGCCTCGCTGCGGCCCGTGATGGCAACTTTGGCTCCCTCTTGAGCGAACAATAAAGCCGTGGCTCTACCGATGCCCGATGTTCCGCCGGTGATCAGAGCAACTTTACCTGCAAGACGCATCTCCTCCTCCTCAATACGAGACTCTGTAGACAATTCGCTCGTTGTATCCAGTCACTACCTTCATGTATCCCTTCAGCATCTCATCCACCTCCCGGTCGCCGGTGTCTACCAGAAGGGGGCGACCGCCCAGGGAGTGGATTTTAGCAACGGTGCTTATCACGATTATGTTATCCCTCCCCACCCTTTTGATGACCTCTGGGCTGATCTGTTGATTTCCCCGGCCGAAGATGTAGCCCTGGCCACCGATGGGGGTGACGATGATCTTGGCCTTACGCCCCTTCAGCAGTTCCAATAGTTGAGCCTCGTTCACGTCGGCAGCCACCAGCTTCCCATCGGCGACCACATCCACACCGATGAGGGTCTTATCCAACCCCAGCCTGGAGGTGATGGCTCTGGTGGTGGTTCCTGGCCCGATGATGTAGAGGTAACCGGGTTCCATGTTGTCCACCACGTCGGCGGCTATGGCTGCCATGGCCGCCTCTTCCCCCGGACTGCTGGGTGTCTTCAGGCCCTGAAGCCGCCTCCGCTGGAAAGGTACCTTAAGGTAGCCGTACAGCCTGGCCGAAACAATGCCTCGCCGCACGGCCTCCTCATCAATGTCCATGACCTCAGCTTCGCGCAGGGTGGACACTTTTCCTTGGAGATAGGATGCGGCCAATTCGCCCGCGCTCTGGGGGTTTGTCCCGAAGACCGCCGAGTGGATCTTGACCCCCGCCGGAATGCCCAGCGCCGGCAAGCTGTCGCCGATAGCGTTGTAGATATCCCTGGCCGTGCCGTCGCCGCCGGCGAATAACAGGAGGTCCATGCCCAACTGCCGCATCTCCCGGGCGGCGTTCATGGTGTCTTCTGCCGTCGTCTCCCCTGGCTTGATGGAACCGATTACCTTGGGCTTGAAACCACACGCTCGGGCTGCATCCTCACCCATCTCTCCGGGGTAGGTGATGACTTCGAGGCCGTCTATAGGTTTGATCCTTTCCAAGGCCTGAATCGCTCGGTTCAGGGACTGGGGCACAGCGCCCAACTCCAGTGCCTTCCTTTGAATATCAACCCCATCGCTGCCCTTGAGCCCCACCCGTCCGCCTATTCCGGCGATCGGGTTAACGATCAGGCCCA
>CAZRSI010000013.1:0-6452 GCA_964602575.1 uncultured Anaerolineae bacterium | reverse complement strand
CGATAGGCCCTCCACGTCATCGCCCACTGCGCCGGGTCGTCCAGGGGCGAGTGGTCAATGGTGTGGACAGTGCTGTTGTGGGGGGCCGTCTTGACCAGCTCGGGGTTGGTGCGTGCCTCTTCCGCTACGTGCCTTATGATAGCTGCGTACTCATCCAGGTCGTCCTTGGAGGGCGTCTCCGTGGGCTCCAGGGTGCAGGGCTCAGGAACGATCCAGGGATGGTGGCTGGTCCAGTAATGGATGCCGAAGTCCGCTGCCCGAATGCCCAGTTCCTCAGAGTGGACGCCCGTCTCCTTGGTCAGCTCTTCCCAGCTATAGCGTACCTGCTCGATGCGACGCTTGCCTTTGGCGTACGGCGCGCTGCAGCCGGGGATCTCCAGCATCTTCTTGAGCAGGTAGTTGTTGTTGAGCACCGCGATCTCGGCGACCTCCCGCAGGCCCTCCGCACCGAGGCTCATCACCCAGGCATAAGCTCTGAGAATGACAGGGACGTAGCCGTAGAAAGGTCTTAACTTGCCAATGCTATCAGGCCGGTCGTAGTCGAGATAGTACTTTTCCCCATCGAATTCGATCACGGGCACCGGCAGGAACCTGGCCAGTTCCTCGGTGACGCCGATAGCTCCCGCCCCGGGGCCCCCGCATCCATGGGGGGACGAGAAGGTCTTGTGTAGGTTGAAATGGCAAAGGTCGAAGCCCGCTTCCCTGGCCCGGGTGATTCCCAGGATGCCGTTGGCGTTGGCCTGGTCGTAGGCGCAGAGGCCGCCTGCGTCGTGGACCACTTTCACAAACTCCTCGATCCTGGGGTTGAAAATCCCTGTGTCCTCTGGATTGGTGATCATCAGCCCGGCCGTTCGCTCCGAAACCGCTGCTTTCAATGCATCCAGGTCGGGATAGCCGTCCTCGTCGGGGTATAGGGTGATGACCTTGAAGCCAGCCGTCGCGGCGCAGGCCGCATTGGAAGGGTGAGAGAAGATGGTGGTGATGATCTCGTCGCGCTGATCGGCTTCTCCGCGGGACTCGTGGTAGGCACGAATGATCGAGGCGTTGGCATAGATGGCAGCAGAGCCGCCAGCGGGTTGCAGCGAAAAACGGTCCATCCCCGAGATCTCTTTAAGGATCTGCTCGAAGCGGTACATGATCTCCAGGATGCCCTGCACCGTCTCCTCATCCTGCAAGGGGTGCAAGTCCGCCACTTTGGGATGGCTGGCCAGTTGGTCGTTGATCTTGGGGCTGTACTTCATGGTGCAGGTTCCCTGCCCGATTTCGATGTTCAAGTCGGCGCCCAGGTTCTCCTGAGATAGCCTTAGGTAGTGCCTGACCACCTGGGGCTGGGACAATTCGGGTAGCTTGGGAGGCTGCTTCCGGCGCATGTTCTCCGGTAGAGTGGCCAGCACATCTCCCACCTTGTCTCTGATTTCGTCTTCAACTTCGGGGACGAGGATGCCTCGCTGTCCCTCGCGACTTAGCTCAAAGATGATGGGCTCATCCCATCTGGCCTGGTGGAATCGCCTCAGGTTCGGCTTTCCGTTGATGTATCTGTGTTTGGTGATGTCTTGCTGGGCCATTTTAACTCAAGACCTCCTTTAGCGTATTCACCAGTCGGTCAATGTCGTCTTTGGTGTGAACCTCGGTCACGCAGTAGAGGGCGCTGTTGCCCAGTTCGGGGAATTCCCTGGTCAGGTCTTTCCCGCCGAAGATGCCCCGGGCTAGCAGCGCCTTGTTGATCTCGGCAACTGTCTTGCCCGTGTCATCGAAATTGACGACGAATTCTTTGAAGTGGGGCGACTGAAAGACCGGCGCCTTGACGCCCGCGATTTTGTTCATCTCCAGCATCGCGTAGCACGACCTGGCCATGATGCCCTCGCCAATCTCCACCATGCCTTGCGGACCCATCAGCGCCAGGTAAACGCCAGCCGTGATGCCCCACAGGGCGGCTGCTGTGCCCACCCACTCCTTGCCCTTCTCTCGCAGGGCGAAAGAGGTCCGCTCGTAGGCCACGTCGCCGAATCCGTATTCGCCTGGCACGCGCGTCGGGGCGATGCCGAACAGCCGGGAGGGGTATTCCATCACGTACTCTTCCTCGTCGCGGGTGGCAATGAACCCGGCTTGGCCGCCGCCAAACTGCATGTGCATCCCCAGCGGCTGGAGGTCGCCGCAAACGATGTCCGCGCCGTAGTCGGCTGGTGGTGTCAAAACGCCCAATGAGATGGGGTCTACACCGACCACGCACACCGCCCCATGGTCGTGGGCGATCTGGGAAATCTCTTCCCCATGGGTCTCGATGAAGCCCAGGTAGGACGGGTTCTCGAAGTAGACGGCGGCGGTCTCCGAAGAGATCTTCGCTCTGAGAGCCTCGAGGTCCAATTGTCCTGTCTCGGGGTCGTAGCCAACGAGCTTAATCTCTATCCTGGGCTTGCAATAGTCCCTGATCTTGGACAGTAGGTCGGCGCTGATGGTCTTGGCTACGAGCACCTGGCGTCGGCCTGTCAATCGGCAGGCCATGCGCAGCGAGGTGGCGGTGGCCTGAAAGCCGTCGTAGGTGGGAACGTTGACCACGTCCATGTTCAACAGCTCGCCCATCATGCTGGCGTACTCAAAGAGTGCCTGAAACCGGCCGTGATCGTCGTAGGGCTCGCCCGCGTAGGCGGTCAGGAACTCGCCGCGCCGGTTCACCTCGTCGCACACGGCTGGCACGTGGTGTTGGTAGCAGCCGGCTCCCAGGAAGTTCAGGTACTCCCCGGCGGTCGTGTTCTTGGCCAGTATGCCCTCCACGTGCCTTTTCAAGGCATATTCAGATAGCAGAGGTTTGGGCAAATTCATGCTTCCCTTGAGCCGGATGCTCTCGGGGACATCCTCGTAGAAATCCTCCGTGCTCTTCGCTCCCACCTCTTTGAGCATCTGCTCCTTCACTGCGGGTACAGAATTGGGGATGTAAGGATAGACAGTTGCTTTCTTTTCCTTCACGGTTTGTCCCTCCTTCCCATTAATGATGCTCACTTCTTTACAACGAACCACACCCGCCCGCTATCGGGCTTGGGCTCGCTCATCTCCTCCAAGTCCTCCCAGCAGGCCAGTTCCTGGAAGCCCGCTTCGGCCAGGCACTGTCTGATCTCCTCCAGGGTGTATCCTCGTTCTCTGTGCACTTCATCCATGCGCGTCCACCTATTCCCCTCCCTCATGAAGCCCGTTACTCTCATCGTGGCTAGCTTTCTAGCGAAATCGTAGCTCGCGCGGTGGATTTCAAACAGTTCTGGAGTATCCTGTTGGATGTAACAGGGGTATCGCTGCCAGTTGACAGCCAGGCCGTAGATGGTGTTCATGTCGAAAATGAACAGTCCCTCTTTCTTCAGCGCCCGATACACGCCCACAAAGGTCTTCGCCAGGTCCTCCAACTCCAGCAGGTAATTCAGGCTGTCAAACCAACAGGTTGCCAGATCGAACTTCTCCTCAAAGGCCAGGGTTCGCATGTCCTGAAGGACGAACTCCACGTTCACGCCCTCTCGCTGGGCTCGTTCTCTGGCGAACCGCAGCATCTGGGGAGACAGGTCAACGCTCGTCACCTGAAAGCCCTTCTTGGCCATGGCCACAGCGAATGTCCCCTCTCCACAGGCGATATCCAGGATGATACGTGGTCGCGCCCCGAAACTTTCCAGCACCGTGGGCAATAACTTCGCCATTTTTCGGCTGAACTCAAGGTATGGCCCCTGGACATAGAAGTAAGCGAATTTGTTGTAGATGCTCATGACCCCTTTTTGGGACCTGTTGCCGTCTGAACCAGCTCGCGGAGCGCCTGGACATAGCCTGCTTCGTCGAAGGGGCGTTCGTCCCGCAGGATCTCGAATATCTCGTCGGAGACGATGCGGCCGATGGCGTGGATGGCCTCGTGCCGGGTGTAGCCGGCCTGCATCAGCGCCTCCAGCGTCTCGGCGGTTTGAGGCGGGGTACGGCCAGCAATCTGGTTCTCGACTATCTGATGGATGGTCACGTGGGCGAAGGGGTTGGCCCCATCTCGCAGGACTTCCTCGTAAGGGTCCAAATCAGCGGCCCGTTCCCAGATGTCGGAATACTCCGGGTGTTGCTTGAGGATCCTGGCCAGGACCGCTTCATCCCCTTCCAGTTCGGCTCCGGCCAGCACTAGCTTCCAGACGCGGCCCACATAGGACCGTGTAAGGTGGCGCAGTTCAGCGTACTCATTTCCCATTGGCTTGTTCCTTATCACTCACTCTGTTGTCTCTGTGATCTCGAACCGGATGTTGGCCGCTGCCAGTTCGTCCATTAATTTGTCAAACAGAGGGCCGGTGATGACTTGCTCTGGTGATACTATGCCTGTGGCTCTTACCTCGCCCCGGGCCATCATGCGGGCCACGATGGCGCCGGTGAAAGCCGTGGTGCGGGCCATTGAAGTGAAGCCCAGTCGTTCGTCGTAGCGGTCCACCATTTCGGCCTTGTACCTTCTCTTGCGCCCCGCCTTCTCTCCCACCACTTCCACGCGAAAGACGGTGATGTCCCTGTCTCCTTCCTCCATCCTGACGCGGGGATACAGCAGGGCATCCAGTAGTTTTTTAGGCACGACGGGCACCCCATCCACATCCACTGGCTCCAGGCTAAGCAGGCCCATCTCCTTGAGCACTGTCACCTTGGCCGCGTAGCCCGGCCAGCGAACGGTCTTCTGGGTGCCAACTCGCAGGCCCTTCAGGGCGGGCAGCTCCAGCAACCAAGGCATAAAGCCCTCGTGCCAGGCCTCGCACTCGCCCACGCCGGGGAAGAAGACCCTCTCCACACCAGAATAGCGGGGCACTGGCTTGAGTTGCCCGTTCTCGACGACCAGGGCATCGCCTTCACACAGCGGCAACTCTCGCCCACCAAAGACGATCTTGTAGCCCAGGGGCGGGGTCGGCTTCTCGGGGATGCCCCCGCATTTGATGTGCAGTTCGTCCACCCGGTCCAGCTTCTCGGCCAGGTGGCGAGCCATAATCTCGGTGAGCCCCGGCTCCAGCCCGCAGGCCAGGATTACAAGGTTGCCGGCGGCTTCCACCTCCTGCTTGAGGGCTGGCAACTGGCTGCTGTCGGGGCGGGTGAGATCCAGGTGGGATATTCCCGCTCGCGATGCGGCGTGGATGGCCAGCGGGCTGACCGATCCGGGTAGAGCACCGATGCTCACATCGAAGCCGGCCATCAGCTCAACCGCCGCTTCCTGATCGCGCAGGTCGAGGCAGATGGTGGATAGTTTCTCGGCTCCTCGCATGTTCCCGAGTTTGCTGGCGCAGGTCTCCAGTTGTTGCTGGCTCAGATCGCAGACCACGACTTGCGACACCTCAGGGTCCGACATGGCGTTGAATGCTGCTGCGGGCCCCATGAGACCGGCACCCAAAACCACAACTCTCATAGCCAAACCATAACCTCCTTTTTTGTCGCTGGGCTACGCAAACAATATCTTTCTCAACTCCCTCAATCTTTCCACTCCCTTCATCTCGTAAGGGAAGAGGGGGAGAGTGATGATTTCCATGCTTTGACCGTATTCTTCGGCCAGCAACTCGATGTAAGGTGCTTGCATCTCTGCTCTGATCCGGTGGAATTCGCAGTCGGGATTCTTGATAACGTTGTTGATGATCAGGTAGTGGATGGTCAGGCCGTACCGCTCGAATTCTCTGACCAGCCTTCGGGCCTGATACACCCCCAGGGCCTCGGGGATGGTGACCAGGATGAACTCGGTGTTGTTTGGATCCCTCATGAAGTCGGTCACCTCTTTGGCCAGGGCTTTCCAGCTATCTATCAGTTCGAGAAAAGGCACCTTCTTCAGCTTAAAAGTGTCGCGAATCTCGAAGTAGAACTTAGGGGCCATGCGCAGGTGCTGCAGAAACTTGTATGGCAGGTCCAGGAGGCGCAGAGTATCGCCTGCTGGGGCCGTGTCCCAAACGATGAGGTCGTAACGCCCGTCCTTCACCCGCTCCAGGATGTAGTCCAGCATGAACTCCTCCTGTATGCCTGGCGCGATGGCAACGTAATCTATGACCTCATCGTAGTCCATATCTATCAGGGAAGAAGCTGCTTCATACACCTCTGGCCCGAACTTCTCTTTCCATCTTCTCATCACCTCATCGGGTGAGATCTCCAACGCCCAAAGGTTTTCCACGCCGTTTACCTGTGTCTCTGTGGCGCCAATCTCCACCTCGAAGATGTCGGAAAGGGAGGGGGTGAGGTCGCTGGAGATGATCAGGGTTTTTCTGCCCAGCGAGGCATAGTGGAGGGCTGCGGTGGCGGAACAGGTTGTTTTTCCCACTCCTCCTTTTCCTCCAAACATAAGAACGCGCTTGTTGGTTCGGTCCAGTGCTGAAAGCGACATTTGGTTTCGCCAACTCCTCTCTTTGGTTCGGGCCTGATTTTACCATACAATGCCCTAAATTGCAACAATTTTGCCCTGACTCGCCAATCGTGCTATACTGAGAGCCATG
>CAZRSI010000012.1:0-21367 GCA_964602575.1 uncultured Anaerolineae bacterium | reverse complement strand
CGGCACACCAGCAGCCCATTCCTCTGGCATGACCCACAGATGCCTAAACCACAACGCATATAGCCTTCCCTGCTCAATTGACAGGGAACGCCCCGCACCATGCAGATTTCCGCCAATCTGTCCAGCATGGCCTCGGGGCCACAGGCGTAGACGGCGTCGAAGTCACCCTGGGAGAGCAGATCATCGGTTACATAAGGTGCCAGTCCCCGCACGCCGGCTGACCCGTCCTCGGTGGCGACAACAACCCGGCACCCCAACTCAGTGAAGCGCGACTCGAAGAGGAGCACATTCTTCGTCCGGGCGCCGATGACTGTCATGACCTCGCATCTCGCTTCCCTGGCCCTCTTGGCCAGGAAGGCCAGCGGCGCCACTCCATAGCCGCCACCCACCAGCAAGAGGTTTTCCCCCACTAACTCGAAGCCCCGTCCCAGCGGCCCGCGAAACCAGAGCCTGTCTCCAACCTCCAGTCGGTGCAGTTCGCTGGTGAAGGGCCCCACCCGAGCCACGGTGATGGTCAGGGGGTCCGCGTCCACCAGGCTGAAGGGCTTCTCGTTCACCCGGGGCAGCCAGATCATCACGAACTGGCCAGGTTCTGCCTCCAAACTGGTCTCGAGAATAAAGGTCTTTACCTTAGCATTCTCGACGATGACCTGCCCTATCCTCGTCGGTTTAGGAAGGCTAGTTCTCATGGGCCATCCCCCTGAAATCGGCCAGGCTCCCATAGCCCTGCTCGGCCATGAAGGAGGTTATCTCTTGAAGGATGTCTCCGAAAACTTCCATCCCCCGATAGTAGACAGCTGAGCCAATGCCTACTGCCGTCGCTCCAGCCATGATCATCTCCACGGCGTCCAGGCCGGTGGTGATCCCCCCGATGCCGATGACCGGGATACGCACAGCCTGGCATATCTCGTAGACGCAACGCACAGCTATAGGCTTGACAGCCGGGCCGCTTATCCCACCCGTCTGGTTCGCTAAGATGGGCGTGCCGGAGTAGACGTCTATGACCATTCCGGCCACGGTGTTGATGGCCGCGATGGCATCAGCTCCGGCTGCTTCTACCACCTGGGCAATTCCGGCAATGTCAGTCACGTTGGGGGAGAGCTTGACGATGACTGGAATGCTTGTTGCCCGCCTTACCGCTCTGGTCACGGCGGCGGCGCTCTCAGGGTCGGCAGCGAAGGGACGCCCGAATTCGGCAGCCACGTTGGGGCAAGAGATATTCACCTCGATGAAATCTGGCCCCGCCTCGCTCACCCGGCGGGCTACCTTGGCGAATCCCTCCACTGTCTCGGCGAAGATGCTGGCAACGAGAGGTACGCCGAGGGGCTCCAATCGTTTTTTGGCCTCTTTCAGGATGGCTGCCATCTTCTCTACGCCGGGGTTGGCTAGGCCGATGGCATTGATCAGGCCGTGGCCCCAGTCCAGCACGGTGGGGTTGGGATGGCCCGCCCGGGGCTTTAGACCGCACGACTTGGCTGTCACTGCTCCGGCTCCGGCCCTGGCCACCCTCTCCAGGAGCTCAGCTCCCGTCCCCAGGATGCCGGCGGCCAGGATCAGAGGATTGGATAGGCGAACGCCACAGAGGCTAACGGCAAGCTCAGGCTGGGTCACTGGTTCCGACTCCTTGCCAGGAAAGCCATCACTCTATCCCTCTGTGCTGCCGAGATGTGGTCATGTTGAGTCAGAATATCCAGCATCTTCCCCAGGCCGAAGACGGCGTGCAGGCGATAGCCTCGCGTTTCCAGATACTCTCGCCCTCCTTGCTCCCGATCAATGAGGACGACGATGTCTTCCACGCGAAGCCCCGCTCCTTCCAGTAAAGCGATGACCTCTAGCTTGCTCCCACCGGTGGTGATCAGATCATCGAGGACAACAATGCGCTCGCCCTTTCGGAACTCGCCCTCCACAGCTCGTCTGGTGCCATGGGCCTTCACCTCTTTACGGGGATAGATGAGAGGGCACCCCAGTTCCAGGCTCACCGCTGTGCCGATGGGGAGGGCCGCGTAGGGGATAGCGGCCAGGCGGTCGAAGGCCAAGGGACGCAGCGATTGAATGTAAGCTCTAGCCGTATCGCGCAGGATGTCCGGGTGGGACACCAGCAGCCGCAGATCAATGTAGATGGGCGATTGGAGGCCCGATGCCAGAGTGAACTGGCCGAACTTCACACAGCCAACATCCGCCAGCGCCAGAATGAGTTGCTCCTGAGACGACATCGCGGCTTGTTGCCTTGTTGCTTCACTGCTTGGCTGATTTGCTGATTTGCTCATTCGTCGGATGGCGTTGATCCGCTCGCGCAACTCCTGGGCGGCAGCGCGGGGCTCCTCGGCATAGATGATGCTGCGCGAAGCGCTGATGATGACGCCTGCTCCTCGCTCATCCAGGCCGGCGGCCAGAGCGGCCTTCAGGTCACCTCCCTGGGCACCAACCCCAGGCAGCAGGATCCAGACCCACGGGGCCATCTTTCGCACAGCTTGCAACGCCTGAGGGTACGTGGCTCCGATCACCAGGCCGATGTTTTCACCCCACCGAGCCGCTTGTTCCGCCACCACCTGGTAGAGAGGTCGCCCTCCGCAGTCCAGTGTTTGCAGGTCTCTGGCCCCAGGGTTGGAGGTGTGGCATAGCACGAAGATGCCCTGCTTAGTGTAGGCAGTGAAAGGTTGCACGGCGTCGTGCCCCAGGTAGGGGTTAACGGTGACTGCGTCCGCTCCCCATGCCTCAAAGGCAGCCATGGCGTAGGCCTCGGCGGTGGAGCCGATGTCGCCCCGCTTGGCATCCAGGATAACCGGCACATCCGTCGTCTCGTGGATGTACTCAATAGTGCGACGGAGTGCCACCAGTCCCTCTAGCCCCTGCGCTTCGTAGAAGGCGTAGTTAGGCTTGTAGGCGCAGACCAGGTCGGCCGTAGCCTCAATGATGGTTTTGTTGAAGGCAAAGATAGGGTCTGGCTGAGCAGCTATCTGAGCTGGGAATAGTTGAGGGCGTGGATCCAATCCCACACACAGGAGACTATCGTTCCGTTCAACAGCCTGGGCCACCTTCTCAAAAAAGCCAATCCTTGTATCTTTATGTGTCATGTTTCGCGTCTTTTGTCTCTTTCGCGCCTTTCGTGTTAAGCTTTCCCCAGCACTGCTGCCAGCAGGGCCATGCGGATGTACATACCGTTTTCCATCTGGCGGAAGTAAGCAGCTCGGGGATCATTGTCTACAGCATAGTGGATCTCTCCCACTCGGGGTAAGGGATGCATGACAATCATTTTCTCCTTGGCCCGCTCCATCAGTTCCGGGGTGATCTCGTAGCAGCCTTTCACCTCCTCATATTGGGCTAGGTCGGTGAAACGCTCCTTCTGCACTCGGGTTACGTAGAGTACATCCACCGTCTCGATCACGTCGGCCACGTCGTAGGTTTCCCGTACCGGCAGGTTGCGTGCTCTGACTCCATTCATGATGTCTAGCGGCAGGCGCAGAATCTCCGGCGAGACGAAGCTCAGTTCGACATCGTACAGGCAGAGCAGGCGGGTCAGCGAGTGAACGGTGCGTCCGTATTTTAGGTCGCCAACCATGGCCACTGAGAGGCCGTCAATTTGTCCCAATTCTTCTTTGATAGTGAAGAGGTCCAAGAGAGCCTGGGTGGGGTGTTCGCCAATGCCATCGCCTGCGTTGATGATGGGCTTATTGGCATAGTCGGCGGCTATTTTGGCCGAACCCACCTCCGGGTGGCGCAGGACGATGATGTCGGCGTACTGCTCCAGGGTGCGTACGGTATCCGGCAGCGACTCCCCTTTGGAGACCGATGAGAATTGCACCCCCTGGGTGATGGGGATAACGCTGCCGCCCAGGCGCTCCATAGCAGCGATGAAAGAAGAGCTAGTGCGCGTGCTGGGCTCATAGAACAGACAGGCCAGGACATTCCCTTTGAGGAGGTCGGTGGAGCCCTCTCGTTTGACTATAGCACGCATCTCCTCGGCAACGCGGAAGATATACTCCAGGTTCTCCCGGGTGAACTGGGATACGGACAGAATGTCTTGCCCGTAGAAGGGAGACCGGCCGATTTCTTTTCCTTCTTCCCATGTCATAGCAACTTCCTCCTTAAGCAGTTTCAGTACATCACAATTTGCTCCCGCTGGATCGCCAGATCCAGCGGGTTGCCGGCGGATTTGGCAATCCGCCGTGAGCGATTGTGATCTAGTGGGTTTAGACTTCAGCGACTATCTGGCATCCTTGTCATTGGACCGGGCGAGGATACCCCGCCGAGCCAGTTTGCGGATAGGCTAAGCCAGCGACCGAAGCCGGGAGGAACCAATACCTCGCCATCCTCGTAGGCTTTTACTCCCCGCAGGTAAACCCTCCTGACCCGGCCCCGTACCTTCATTCCCTCGAAAGGCGTCCAGCCGCATTTGGTCTTGAGTTCAGAGCCTGTGAGAACGTATTCGGTGTCCAGGTCCACTTCCACATGGGCATCCTGTTGTCTCAACCCAAAGATGCGAGCGGGATTGATGTGCATCAGCTCCACCAGGCGTTCCAAGGTCAGGCGGCCTTCGGCCACGGCGGTGAGGAGCAGGGGCAGCGTGGTCTCCAGGCCGGGGACACCCGGTGGAGGGGCGGGGTCCTGCTTCTCAGAGGCTGTGTGGGGAGCGTGGTCGGAAGCGATGATGTCAACAACATCAAGGTTGGCCCACAGAGCGGCGCGGTCGGCCTCTGTGCCCAATGGTGGCTTCACGTGGGCAAAACTCCCCAATCGTCCTAGATCGGCCTCGGTCAGGAAAAGATGATGGGGCGTCACTTCGCAGGTGATTTTCGCTCCCCTCCTTTTGGCCATCTTGATGAGCTCGATCTCGGCCTTGCGGCTAACGTGGCAGATGTGCAGCCGTTTATCGTGTAGTTGTGCCAGGGCGATGGCTCCGGCCATAGTCGGGCCCTCGGCGTGCACAGCGATAGGCCTGTCGGCCGGCCAAGTCTGGAAGTGGGCCATCAAGGCGGCCAGATCGGCCATCTTCAGCGGGCCGTAGGTCTGACCCATATAGATTTTGAGTCCAGCCGCCTGGCGGCTGAGGGCAGCGCAGCGGGCCGCGTTATCATCAGTGGCTCCCAGGTAAAGGCCGAAATCGCAGACCGCTTTCCGGGAAGCTAGTTCCGCTTTGCGTTGCAGCGTCTCCCCGTCCGTGGTAGGAGGGGAATTGTTGGGCATATCCAGGACAGCGGTCACCCCGCCGGCCAGAGCCGCCTGAGTGCCGGTAAGGAAGTCCTCCTTGTTGATGCCGCCGGGGTCGCGCAGATGCACGTGGGCATCTATCAAACCTGGCAACCTGTAGAGCGTCATTGGGTACCTCCATTCTGCGCTAAAAATGCTGAGCAGTTTGTCTGCTCAGCGTCGTTTTCTTTGAGCAGAACCTCGCGAGAGCGTCCAGGCCCCTGTTCTGGCCCGACGACACCCTGTTCCTCCAACAAGTCCATCAGGCGAGCGGCCCGCGAGTAGCCGATGCGCAACTTCCGCTGCAAAAGGGAGATAGAGGCCCGGTTGTACTTGCGTACCACCGCGATGGCTTCGTCCAGGAGATCGTCCTTTCGTTTGGCTTCCTCTTCTCTGGCCTTCATCTCCTCCCAAAGCGGCGGTTGGATCACGTCCTCAGCTCTGTAGAGGCCCGTCGGGACACGCCTGCCGACTCCCGTTCCCTTCCAGTAGCTCACCAGGCGATTCAGCTCACGATCGGACACGAAACAGCCCTGTAGTCTTACTGGCTGGCTGGAGTCTGATGCCATGTACAACATGTCTCCCCGTCCCAGCAGCCTTTCCGCTCCTGCCATATCCAGAATCACCCGCGAATCCACCTGGCTGGTGACAGCGAAGGAAATGCGAGCGGGGAAGTTGGCCTTGATGAGCCCTGTGACAACATCCACCGAGGGTCTTTGGGTAGCTATGACCAGGTGGATTCCCGTGGCCCGGGCCATCTGAGCGATGCGGACCAGGGCCTGTTCCACTTCGTCGTGGGCCAGCATCATCAAATCGGCTAGCTCATCCACCACGACCACGATGTAAGGCAGGCGTTTCTCGCCCTGGACACCGGCCCGCTTGTTGTATTCTTCGATATGGCGCACTTCGGCCTCCGCCAGCCTCTTGTAGCGCTGGTCCATCTCTCGGATGATCCAACGCAGGGCGCCAACCACCCGTTCCGCTTCCACAATTACAGGCGCTAGTAGATGGGGGATGCCGTTGAAGTTGGTTAGTTCCACCCTCTTGGGGTCAATCATCAATAGCTTCAGGTCATCAGGGGTGTTGTTGCACAACAGGCAGGTGATAATGGAGTTGATACAGACGGATTTGCCCGAGCCGGTTGCTCCGGCGATCAGTAAGTGGGGCATGGTTTTTAGATCGGCTACTACGGGTTCGCCAGATACATCGCGGCCCAGGGCAATGGCCAGTTTGGAGTTGAGCTTCTTGAACGCCTCCGACTCCATAACTCCACGCAGGGCCACCAGGGCCAGCTCGGCATTGGGCACTTCGATGCCCACGATGGAGCGACCCGGCACAGGGGCCACGACTCGGACAGGTGAGGCAGCCAGCGCCAGAGCAAGATCATCGGCCAAGGCACTGATCTTTGAAACCTTGACCTTCATGCGTTTCCCCCCTCGCCCTTCGATAAAGCCAGGTTCAACGCCAAACTGGGTGATCACTGGCCCCTGATTGACCTCCACCACCTTGGCCGGCACGCCCAGGCTGCTCAGGGTCTCTTCGATGATTCTCACTCGCCGACGGATCTCCGCTTGGCTGATCTCCTGATCCACGCTTTCTTCTAGGATTTCGGCGATGGGAGGAAGTCGCCACTCTTGCTCGCCACCGATGATACGGGGAAAAACAGGGCCTCTCACTGGGGCAGATGGCTCAGCGGCTGGCTCTGCTGAGGGAGCAAAGAAGGGTCTTGCCTTACCTCGACTCCGGAGGCGGGAAAGCTGGTTCTGGAAGAAATAGCGGATGCCGAGCCACCTGTACCTCAGAGCCGGACCGATTTCGGCAGGTGACAGGCTGAAGACCATGATAGCACCTATGCCGGCCAGGGCAACGATGGCAACGTAAGCTCCTAATTCCCCCAGGCTAGAGACCAGTGCCCAACTGACCAGCCAGCCCAGGTATCCCCCACCGCCTCCCTGAGCGGCCAGGGCCGCTGGATCCTCAGCGGAGGCAATCAGATGGCTCAGGGCCAGCGCCAAAGCGAAAAGCAGTAGAGCCCCCAGTGCCTTTTCCCAAGCCACTTCTGGCTGACGGTCTAATCCCTTAAGAACCAGCCAGAACCCTATGGCTCCAAACAGGAGAGGGGTCAGGTATGCGCCCCAACCGAAAATCACACGTAACAGGTGTACCCAACCCTCGGTGAGGGCCCCCCGGCTGAGGGAGGCCAGGCTAAGCAGAGTCAGCAGGGCCAGAGCCATGAGGGCGATACCTACTCTCTCCGGCCGCAGTAGCCCAGAGAGGTCTATGCGGGGCCCGGACTTCTTTTTTCTAGCTTTCCTTCGCCTCGCCATGATCTACACATCAGTAGTAGATGAGGGATCCTCGCCCCGTGCGGGTGGCGGGGACGCCACCCGCACGGGGCGAGGATGCCCCTGTTCAGCAACTTTTCTCAACTACTAATTATATCATATAATCTCCCGAAAACACAAACGTGGGCTGAAGTGAGTTTGCAGGGGGCTTCGCCACCTGCAAACTCACTCCTTATTTCGCCGGAGCCCAGTGATCAAAGGGTCTCTATAATCATTGCCACCGCTTCTCCTCCCCCCAGGCACAGGGTAGCCAGGCCGGTCTTGAGGCCGCGATCCTTCAGGGCGTAGATGAGGGTGACTAATACGCGGGCACCGCTGCAGCCGATGGGGTGGCCCAGGGCAATGGCCCCGCCGTTGACGTTCACCTTGTCCCAGTCCCAGCCCAGCACCTTGCCGTCGGCCAGAATCTGGGCGGCGAAGGCCTCGTTTACTTCGATGAGATCGAAGTCGTCCAGGCTGTAGCCGGTCTTCTCCAACAGCTTCCTCACGGCGAAGATGGGGGCGGTGAAAATCTTGAGCGGTTCCACCGCCGCCTGATCGTAACCGATGATCCGTGCTAACGGCTTTATCCCCAGTTCGTCGGCCTTCTCCCGGCTCATAACCACCACCGCAGCGGCCCCATCGGTGATGCCCGGCGAGTTGCCAGCCGTCACCAGGCCATCCTTCTGGAAAGCGGGCCTGATCCTGGCCAAGGCCTCCAGCGAGGTATCGCGGCGGGGGCACTCGTCGGTGTCGAAGAGGATGGGCGGCCCCTTGCGCTGGGGCACTTCCACTGGCACGATCTCTTCCTTGAACTTTCCTGCATCAATGGCAGCGATGGCCTTCATGTGGCTGCGGTAGGCGTATTCATCCAGTTCCTGGCGGGTGAGGCCGTACTCTCTGGCGATCCACTCGGCCGAGTTGCCCATGTGCTGATTAGTGAAGCTGCACCACAGCCCGTCGTGAACCGTGGCGTCCAACAATTGGCCATGGCCCAGGCGGTATCCGAAGCGGGCCTTGGGCAGGACGTAAGGGCCCATGTTCATGTTCTCCATCCCTCCGGCCACGAAGATGTTGCCATCGCCGACCCCGATCATCGCCGCCGCCAGCATCACTGTCTTCAATCCTGAGCCACAGATCTTGTTCACCGTCGTCGCGCCGACGAAGGGAGGGATGCCGGCTTTGATGGCCGCCTGACGGGCGGGGGCCTGGCCCTGTCCAGCCTGTACCACATTGCCCATCAGCACCTCGTCGATGGAGCCCGGGTCAATGCCCGCACGCTCCACCGCTGCCTTGATAGTCACCGCCCCCAGGTCCGACGCGGGGACATTGGCCAGCGTGCCCTGGAAGCGTCCGATAGGAGTGCGCACCGCACTGACGATAACGGCCTCGCGTTTGTTGCTCATTTAACTTCCTCCTTGAGGTTTTCTAAACCCTTGGGGTTTTCCAAACCCAAGGGTCTCATTTACTACGACCAATCAACTGATAGAACAAGCCTGCTCCCACCAGGCGCAAAGCTCCGGCGATGAAAAAAACCACCCTGATACCTATAATGTTGGCCAGGGATGTGCCCAGCAGGGGAGACAGGAAGGCGGCTACATTGATCAAGGTAGTATTGATGGCCAGGTAGCTTGGCCGTCGCTGCTGCGGACAAACTTCTAGGGAGGTGTTGAAGAAGGACAGATTGAACCCCGCTCCAAAGATGCCACCGGCGATAGACGGAATGAGCAAGAGTTCTACCCTGGTGGAGAGGCCGGTCAAGACGGGGAATAGCATCAGGCCCAGGCTGGATACCGCCAGCACGAAACGATTGCCTCGTCGGCTGGCTATTCCTCCCCAGTAGAAGTAGGTCAATATGGTGACCGCGCTCTGCACCATGGAAAGCAAGCCAATCCAGGTGTCGGAAGCCCCTAGGTTCCTTACGCGATAAATGGCATAGAGAGCCGTGGGCAGGTAGAGCCCCCATTGGAACACAAAGGCACTGGCGGAAAACCGCACAAAGTCGCGCTGACTCATTACCTGCTGCACCAGGCGACGAAGGCGGACAAAGATGGGTGCCCTGCGCAGGGCCTGCTGCTCAGTGGCAGGAGCATCAACGACCTGAATGCGGCTAACATAGTAAAGGCTGACCAGAGATGTAGCGAAGCCCATGCCGAACAACAGTTGGTAGCCCAAAGGAAAGGGCAGCAGGTCAAGGAGCTTTCCGCTCAGAAGCACCGCGACCGTGCTGACGAGGGAAGCGAGCACATTGCGGATGCTGACCACCTGGGCCCGCTTGTCAATGGGCACCACGTCGGCAAGGAGGGAGGTGAAAGCCACATTCACCATCGCCGCTGGGAAGGTGATGAGGGCCACTAAGGCCACCAGAGCCTCTGCTTGGTGATTGCGAAGCACCAATGGCATCAGGGCGATGAGCAGGTAACCCAGGCGTTGCAGAAACCCTGTCAGCACGATGATGGGCAGGCGCCGCTGTTGGCGCTCGATAATCCGCGCCGCCGGAATCAGCCAGAAGATGTTGATCAAAGCGGGCAGGGAGACCAGTAGCCCCACCAGGGTATTGGATGCCCCCAGGCGAACGGCAAACACACTTGTAAAGGTAGAAGTGATGCCGCCCAGGACTCCCCACCAGGCTACCTCCATATAGAGGTTCCAGGCATTCTGCTCTTCGACCGTCTCTCGCCGTCGAAACGCCTGCCGCCAAAGGCGACGAGCGTATCCTAGCAGAAAGCCTGGCGCACTTCTTATATCCTGCACCCTGAGGGGAAAAATAGCCCGGGCCAGACGGTGCTTGAGACGGAGGTAGGCCAAGTTGAACTTTTGCATCATTGCTCTGTTACTCGTTGCTTTGTTCCTCAGGCTCTTGCCAAGCAGCCTTTAGCTTGCGGTAGGTATCGTCAAGCAACTCTGGAATGACGCGGGTCTGGGAAAGAACAGGCATGAAGTTGGTGTCTCCCTCCCAGCGGGGAACGATATGGATATGGACGTGTTCTTCGATCCCGGCTCCAGCAGCTTTACCGATATTCACTCCAATGTTGAAGCCATCTGGATGCATGGCCCAGCGCAAAGCCCGAATGCTTCGGTTGACTAGGAGCATCATCTCGGTTAGCTCGTCCTCCTGCAATTGCTCCGGGCTGGGCACGTGCCGGTAGGGGCTAACCATCAAGTGGCCGTTGTTGTATGGATAGAGGTTCAGCATCACGTAGCATGTCTTGCCCCGATAGAGAATGTAGTTGGCCTGGTCATCGTTTTCGGCCACCTTATCGCAAAAGATACACCCCTCACCTTTTTTGCTAACGATGTATTTCATCCGCCAAGGCGACCATAGCCGTTTCATTTTTGCTCTTCTCCCAGTACATGGTTGCAAAGAACGAGGCAGGATACGCTCTCCTGCCCCTTTGAGGTTCTATAGTTTACCAGAAATCGTCTGTCTAGTCAAAAGGCGATTGGCTCCTGGGCCTGCGCAGCAGGTCGGGGGGTGTGGGGGTCCCTCCAATATCCCCTCTTCTCGTCGCCAGTGTGGGGCATTGGCCCATTTAGCCCCGCTCTGAATAGGAAAAAGTGGGGTTGAGGGGGCACCCCTCAAGCTCCCCAGGCTTCGCTGCGCAAGCCCCACCCTGGTGATTACCCATAAATCCAAAAGTGTCACTCTGAGCGATCGAAGGGAGCGAAAGGTCTTCCCCTTCGCGGCGGAATCTATGGCCCGACAGGAGATTCCCTTCGACTGCGCTCAAGGCAGGCTTCGGCGCTTTGCGCCTCAGAATGACACTCCGAAAGATATGGGTAATCACCGATACGTTTGGACTTGACATAGCTTCAATTCTATGGTAATTTTTGCCCCAGGAGGCAAAGCCGGTTTTGAGTGAACTATCGGCCGAAAGCATTAAGAGAGGGTTAGGGACAGAATTCATTGGTCAGAGCGTGGTATACCACCGCTCTCTCGGCTCGACCAATGACTTACTCAAGGAGTTGGCTACCCAGGGCGCGCCGGAGGGCACGCTGGTCATTGCCGACGAGCAGACGGCAGGGAGAGGAAGGCTGGGCAGAAAGTGGCTGGCTCCGCCAGGCACAAGCCTGCTTATGTCCCTGCTTTTCCGTCCCGATCTCGCCCCCCATCAAGCTCAGCGGTTGACCATGATCTGCTCCCTGGCCATCGCCGATGCTATCGAAGGGTTAACGGGCCTGTCAGTGGACCTAAAGTGGCCCAACGATATCTTCATTCGTGCCAAGAAGGCCGGCGGCATCCTGACCGAATTGGGGACGACAGGCGGGAATCTCAGCTACGTCGTGGTGGGGATGGGGCTGAACGTTAACGTGGATTTCTCTGCCTTGCCAGAGCTGAGGAACATGGCCACCAGCCTTTATCAGGAGCTAGGGCGGGAAGTGTCGCGGCTGCAACTGCTGTGGCCCATCTTGGAGGGAATCGAGGCCAGGTACAAATCCTTGAGGAGGGGAGAATCGCCCCATGAGGAGTGGGCAGCTCGCCTCATCACCCTGGCCTGCCAGGTGCAGGTTACCACCCCCCAAGAAGTGCTGGTGGGCTGGGCGGAGGGGGTAGATGCCGATGGGGCTCTCATCTTGCGTACCCACAATGGTCAACGCAGGCGGATATTGGCCGGGGATGTCACATTGCGCTAAGACCCTTGGAGTTTACTAGAAACCCCCGAGGCTCTCGTTAAAAGACACAGCCTCCCGGCATCCACATCCGAGAGGCTGTCTTATAGAGCGGGTGATGGGATTCGAACCCACGACAGTCTGCTTGGGAAGCAGATACGCTACCACTGCGTCACACCCGCTTTCTCAGGGTAATTATATTATACCGATTAGACGGAGAAAAGTCAAATTTTGTTTTGTGGGGGACTGCGCAGCAGGTCGGGGGATGCGGGGGTGTCCCTCCCAATATCCCCTCTTCTCGTCGCCGGTGTGGGGCATTGGTCCAGTCAGCCCCGCCCTGAGGAGGAAAAAGTGGGATTGAGGGGGTACCCCTCAAGCTCCCCAGGCTTTGCTGCGCAAGCCCTGCCGTATCTTCTAAAAGATCGTTATAGCAAGACAATGAGGTGATTTTCATGGCCGGCAAGTTCAAAGTAGTCGTCAGCGATTTGCACCTGGGAGCCGGTTTCGCCCAGGAGGGCAATGCCCTTGAGGATTTCACTGAAGACGCGGAATTCGCCGGGCTTCTTGAGGCACTCAGAGAGGAAAGCGATGCTCAAGGTTTGGAGTGCGAGTTGATCGTAGCGGGCGACATGATGAAAACCTGCACTGGAGGGCCGTACAGGAGCGGATCAGAGAGGCAGTTGAAGCCACGGGCCAACGGCTTGTGACCTTTGAGGAGCGATGTGTCAGCCGCGAGGGCCTCTACATTGGGTTGACGGGGTTAAGCCCATCACCTCTCTGATCTGGTACGGCTTTGCTTTCGATTTCGTGTTCGCCCTCAAAGCCCTGGTTAGCTTCTTGAAGGTGGCCCTCATCCCGCTGATTCTGGGCGGCTTGACCCTCCGAGAAAGGTACGATTCTTCAAGGGAGGGCAAGCCCGGCAGGATGTTGAAAGAACCGGGGGTAAGGCCTCGGCATCAGGCAGCCAAGGCCAAGAGCAAGGAAGGGCTCGTGTCGTGGTTTTCGGCCACACCCACTTACTGGTGAGTGAGCCCTTGGGGACCGGTGGTCTCTATCTCAAGATACAGGCACATGGGTTTGGGTGCGAGACTTCTCCGACGCCGATGAGGCCACCCGGAGGGAGTTCTTCGAGCATCCAGAGAGATTCACCGAGGATCGCCGCCTGATTTATGTTCGCATTGACTATGATGAGCAGGGGCAACCCTGGGGCCAAGTGGTTGAATTGGGGCATTCTAGGGTAGATACTCGAAGGGATTGCACTGGGTGCCGTTGTATCGGATCTCGAAGTGGAGGTGAGGGCCCGTAGACCTACCCGTGCTGCCGACCGAGCCAATTCTCTCGCCTTTGCCAACAGATTGGCCAGTCTCAACCAAAATGGTACTGAGATGGGCATAGAGGGTCTGAAAGCCATTGCCGTGGTCAATCACCACGTACTTGCCATAGCCATATTCGCTCCAGCCGGTTTTGATCACGTAGCCCGAATCGGCGGCGACCACGGCAGTGCCCATGGGGGCGCCAATATCAATAGCCTTATGCCTGGGCTTGAATCCCTGAGTTATAACTCCGCTGGTTGGCCACCCAAAGCTACCCGTTCCTTTAGCGGCGCCCTCAGGGATAGAACCAGAATAGACATGAACAACACGGGGTTGATAGGGCTTTTTCCCTCCGGGAACAATTAGCTTCTGCCCCAAGCTCAGGATATAAGGGCTCTGCAAGTTATTGTATTCGCATTCTATGATGGCCGAAACCTCAACGCCGTATTGTTGAGCTATACTCTCCAGCGTATCGCCTTGAACAACTGTGTGATACACTCCGTCTACAGGCAAGATGGTCAATACCTGACCTATCTTGAGAAGATCGGGATGATATTCCAGACCGCTGGTCGCCCACATGATGGTATCGGCGCTGATGCCGAATTTCTCAGCGATGCCGTAAAGGGTATCCCCTGTCTGCACCGTATAGGTTATGATACCCCTCCTCTGCACCTCGCCGGAGGCCTCCTGGGGTGCAGGAGTGTAAGTCGGCGTAGAAGTAGCTGTGGGCGTGGGTGTATAGGTCGGAGTGAGGGTAGCCGTGGGTGTGGGAGTGTGCGTCGGAGGCAGAGTGGGAGTAGGACTAAGAGTAGGTGTAGGGGTAAGGGTTGGGGCGAAAAGCGTGTTGGGTACCGGAGCCCGGACGATGGTGCTGTCGTCCTGGAGACGTATTCCTCCTCGAGCCGAAAGGGTAGTAGACAGGCGAGCGCCCAAGCTAGGAGCCGCTGTGGGGACAGGCAAAACATTCGACAAGGTAATCCTATGGAGGTTCACTCTGCTCAGCAACAGGGCTGAGAGCATCAGTAAAATGATAAACAGGTGGGATGCAAAACGTAATGGGAAACCTCCTATCCCCACCCTGGCTATAGAACTGCGTATATATTTATCAGGAGCCCAGTCTTTCACCCTTACCCAGAGGACAGACAAAAAGCCGCGCCATAGCCCATCCTCTGTTTCCCCCGCCGGGGGGAAATCGGCCGGGATTGCCATTCGCTCCTCTCTTCTCCAACGGATGGACCATTGGATGAGCTAAATTCTGTTTGTATTATATCACAAAAGACCCCTGATTGTCAAGCCCCCAACCGCACCGATTTTAAATTATTTCTTATTGTTTCTATCGGCTTTTAGAGGCTTTCTGGCTGCCTTCTGAGTGTTCTCAAGGGTAATATGTCACTATATATAGTAGTTATACGAAACTATTAGCTACTATATGCAGGCCCGAGTCAGTTATAGCACTTCCTTGCTCAGCGTTGCCAGGAATTCTTTGTTGTTCTTGGTCTTGGCCAGTCGGTCCAACAGAGCCTGGAGGGCCTCTGCCATATCGAGCCCGGCACCCGATGGAGGCGGAGCCATCATATAAGAGATCATCTTCCGCATAAGCCATACCTTTTCCAAGGTCCCTTTGTCCAGCAGCAGTTCCTCACGCCGTGTGCTAGAACGCTCAATATCGAAGGCGGGGAAAATGTACCGTTCGGCCAGCCTACGATTGAGGTGTAGCTCCATGTTACCGGTCCCCTTGAATTCCTCATAGATGACATCGTCCATCCGGCTGCCTGTGTCTATCAGACAGGTAGCAATGATGGTTAGGCTCCCTCCCTCTTCAATATTACGGGCCGCACCGAAAAACCGCTTGGGCGGATAGAGAGCCGCCGGGTCCACGCCGCCGGAGAGGGTTCGACCACTGGGGGGCACAGTCAGGTTGTAGGCCCTGGTTAGTCGAGTGATGCCATCCAGAAGTATCACCACATCCTTGCCGCATTCTACCAGGCGCTTGGCCCGTTCCAGGGCCATCTCGGCTACGCGGACCTGATCCTGTACTGGATCATCGAAAGTAGCGGCGATCACTTCGGCTTCCACCGAGCGGTCCATGTCGGTCACCTCTTCGGGCCGTTCGCCAATGAGGGCAACCATTAGATGGACGTCGCTATGATTGGTAGTGATGCCGTTGGCGATCTGCTTGAGGATGGTGGTTTTGCCTGCTTTGGGAGGGGAGACAATCAAACCTCGTTGTCCTCTGCCAATGGGAGCGATAAGGTCAAGCAACCGGGTTCCCAGTATGTGGGGCTTTGTTTCCAGGGTAAACACCTGATTGGGAAAAATGGGGGTCAGGTCCTCAAAATTGGGGCGCAGTTTGGCTTGCTCAGGATCCAGGCCATTCACTGCCTCAACTCTTAGCAAGCCATAGTATCTCTCCGTCTCCTTGGGAGGACGGACCTGCCCGATGACCATGTCACCCGTGCGTAGACCAAAACGCCGGATCTGGGATTGGGAGACATACACGTCGTCGGGACCTGGCAAGAGATGGTCCGAACGCAAGAAACCGATGCCTTCCTGTACAATCTCCAGCACACCTCCACCGAAGATATACCCCTGTCGCTCGGCGTTGGCTTTGAGGAGGCGCATGATTAGATCGTGCTTTTTCAGACGGGTATAGCCAGAGATGTCAAACTCCCGGGCCATCTCCTGCAATTCGTCCAGGGTCTTGGTTTCTAGATCAACAATATTCATTTCTTCCATGGGGTTCTCTCCAGATAAACGATCAAATGATGAGGAATCTTGCCCCATCGTGGTAACACTTTGATGCCAGGCAAGAATCAAAGACCGATGATTGGCAACAATAATCACAAATTGCTCAGGCAAGGGAAAACATAGCGCTATGACCTGTGGCTTTTGGTGATGAGATCGTGAGGGACTCGGACGTTATGCGAGGCTAACAAAACTCAGGAAGACACGACCCCTTCAGTGAGGTCAGTGATGGCTTCTTGCTTCTTTCTCCAGATAATAGTGGGTCGTTCGATAACTTATAATCATTATAGCATCTTTTACCAACCTAGTCAAATCGCGCCGATCACCCACTTAACATAGTAATATACCACCACTACCGCAAATAGCAGGCTGTCCATGCGGTCTAGCATACCGCCGTGACCGGGGATTAGTTTGCTGCTATCCTTCATACCAACCTGTCGCTTCATCATGGAGACGGCAAGGTCACCAAGGGGTAGAAAAGCGGAGACAATAGCACCTAAGATAGCGCTGTGAACTGGGCTCAATCCTATAAAGTGGCCAACCAGAAGGGTGTTTACCACTCCGCAAAACCACCCACCGATCGTCCCCTCCCAGGTCTTCTTGGGACTCAACCTGGGGAACAATTTGTGACGTCCCAAATACGAGCCGATGAAGTAAGCCCCGCTATCAGCTATCCATGTGGTGAGCAGTGTCAGACTTACCCATTCGAGCCCACGGGGAGCATCTCGCAAGGAGATGAAGTGGCCGGCCATCCAGCCAAGGTACAGTGCCCCGGCGATAGTTAGAGCCCAGTCAACTGTAGGGGCAGAGGTATCTTTCCTGAACAACTGCCAGCACAGGGATAGAACGATCGCTCCTGTCAGAATGAGTCTAGTGAGTTGCCAGGCAGGATAGCGGGCATCTAACAGCAGCAACCAGATCATAGCGAGGCCCCAGGCAAAGGAAGGTTTGTAGCCTCCCACCCTCATCATTCTAAAGTATTCGTACCCCGCTATGCTGGTTGCTATGACTATAGCGGCAAAAAAACAGACCCCTCCTGTGTAGGTGACCCCTATGACAAGGGGTATCATGATAGCGGCGCTTATAATGCGCTGTTTTAACACCTGTTTCTTCCCAAATGTGGATGAAGTGTGGATCGGCGCCTCTGCATGCAACCGTGGTCAGGAGGGGCAGGGGGCTCTGTCCCTCCTGAAAGCGGGACAAATTTGCCATTCACGCTTAGCTGCTATGAATAATTAACCCGGCTTTTTTCCAGAAGCGATCTGCTCGGATATGAGCCCAAAACGGCGTTCTCGTCTGCTATAGTCGAGCAGGGCACGATGCAGTTCTTCCTCATCGAAGTCGGGCCAATAGGTAGGGGTAGCATAGTACTCGGAGTAAGCACTCTGCCAAATGAGGAAATTGCTGATGCGCAATTCGCCAGCGGTGCGAATAATCAAATCTGGATCCGGAAGTCCGGCCGTGTATAAGTACTGGCTGAACAGGGCCTCGTCTACTTGGTCTGGGTCCACTCCGCTCTCCACAATGCGCCGCACAGCGTCCAAGATCTCGGTTCGACCGCCGTAGTTGAAAGCCACGTTCAGGATGATACGATCATTGTCCTTAGTCAATTCGATAGCCTCGCGCACCCTCCGCTTAAGCTTTTCGCTGATACCCTCCAGGCGGCCAATGTGGCGCAGTTGCACACCGTTTTTGTGCAGCTCCGGCAATTCGCGATCGAGGGTGTGTTCCAAGATACGCATAATGCCTTTTACCTCTGCATTGGGACGTCCCCAATTCTCGGTAGAGAAAGCATAAAGGGTCAGGATTTTGATACCATATTTGGCACAGGCTTTCAAAATGCGTCGGATGTTCTCTGTGCCAGCTCGGTGCCCTGCCAGCCGGGGCAAGCCACGGGATTGCGCCCAGCGCCCGTTGCCATCCATTATAATAGCAACATGATATGGAATCTTGGTTAACTCCTCCACCTTTCCCGGAGCTTTTATCTCTTCTGACATACTCAGCCTCAATATTGGCGAATGGACCTTAACGCAAGGAGGAGCCGACAAGGCCACTCAGATTTCCAGAATCTCCTTTTCTTTATCGTGTCCAATCTCGTCCATCTTGGCCGCGAATTTATCGGTTAGCTCCTGGATTTCGTCTTTAGTTCGATAAAACTCGTCTTCAGAGATCAGCTTCTCGCTCTCCATCTCGCGCAGGTCTTCTATAGCATCTCGGCGAATATTGCGGATAGCTACCTTCCCTTCTTCGACCCGCTTGCCTACAACCTTAACCAACTCTTGGCGGCGCTCCTCCGTCAAGCGGGGGATAACCAGCCGGATGATCTTGCCATCATTGGAGGGAGTTAATCCTAAGTCTGATTTCATAATGGCTTTCTCGATATTTGCCAAAGCATTCAGATCCCAAGGGCGGATAGTCAACAACCTGGGCTCAGGAGCGGAGATGGTTGCCAATTGGTTTAGAGGAGTAAGAGTGCCATAATACTCCACGGGCAATCGCTCTACCAGGGATGGGGAAGCCCGTCCGGTTCTAATAGTCATCAGATTCTCCCGGAGAACCTCCACTGCCTTCTCCATTCGCTCCTTGGTCTCTTTGAGCAGTTCTTCGATCATGTTAAGCACCTCTCATTGGTTAAATGATCCTTGGTGGGGGTGGTCAGATGGTCTTTGGTCTAATCTTTGACCATCCGACCACCTGGACGAGCTGGCCTTCGGGCTATCTACTGATGATCGTGCCCACTGGCTCACCAAGGATAGCTCGTTCGATGCTTCTCGGTTCCCAGAGATTTACGACAATGATGGGAAGGTTGTTGTCCATGCACAGGGAGATCGCCGTGCTATCCATGATGCCTACCCCCAGGTTCAGCGCCTCAATGTAGGTCAGGCGCTCCAGCTTTCTGGCTTGGGGGTTAACATTGGGGTCGGCGTCGTAAACGGCATCAACCTTAGTGGCTTTGATCAAAACTTCGGCATCTATCTCCATTGCCCTTAAGGCCGCTGCTGTGTCGGTCGTGAAATAGGGGTTGCCCGTGCCTGCTCCAAGGATGACGACTCGACCTTTCTCCAGATGGCGGATAGCCCGCAATCGGATATAAGGTTCCGCTATCGCTCTCATCTCGATAGCCGTCTGCACCCGGGTGGTGACTCCTGCCCTCTCCAAAGCATCTCGTAGAGCCAGGGAGTTCATGACTGTAGCCAGCATCCCCATGTGGTCGGCAGTAGATTGATCCATCCCATGAGCCAGGCCATCTTTACCCCGCCACAGGTTGCCAGCTCCCATAACGATGGCAATTTCCACATCGTGTTCCTTGACCCGGCGTATCTTAGCGGCCACTTCCTTGGCCTTCTCGGGATCAATGCCGTAGCCTCCCGGCCCAGCCAGGGCTTCGCCCCCCAGCTTCAACATAACTCGCTTGTACTTCACCCTAGACATCCCGCCCCCTGCTCGGATCAATGGTCGAACTGCAAGATGGCTACCTACTCACCCAATTCGAATCTCGCAAACCGCCGCACCACGATATTCTCGCCCACTTTGGCGATCATCTGGGTGATTACATCCTGGACCGTCAATTCATCGTCCCTTATGAACGGCTGCCTCATGAGGCAGACATCCTCGAAATACTTTTGCAACTTGCCCTCTACAATTCTCTCTACCACATGTTCCGGTTTCCCCAGCTCTTTTGCTTGGGTCCGATAGATGTTCTTTTCTTCCTCCAGCACCTCAGGAGGGATATCATCAGGAGTCAGATAAAGGGGCTTTGACGCTACTACTTGCATAGCCAGATCATGGGCCAGTTGCTTGAAATCCTCTGTCCTGGCCACAAAATCGGTCTCGCACCCCAACTCGATAAGAGCTCCGACGCGACCGCCAGCATGAACATAGGCTTCAATTAAGCCCTCTTTCACCTCTCGGTCGGCTTTTTTGGCAGCCGCAGCCAACCCTTTTTCTCGCAAATAGGCTTTGGCCTTCTCGAGGTTGCCACCGCTCGCCTCCAGAGCTTTCTTGCAATCCAGAACCCCGGCACCTGTGGCCCCGCGCAGTTCTTTTATCATTGACGTTGTTATCTTCAATTGAATTTAACCTCCTCGATAGGTTGACATCCATGACTTGCTGCGATCCGTTTCCCCTCTCTGTCTCCTTACGTTTCTTCGACCTCGTCCAAAGCCTCCTCTTCCAAAGCTGCCTCTTCCTCCTCCTCGAACTCCAGTTCACCCGACCTCAGCTTGGCCAAGGTGGCCTCACCCAGATATTTCTCCTCTTCTTCCAATTCCTCTTCCTCAGGCATTAGGGATGCTCGCAGATTCTGCCCCTCGATGACGGCATCGGCGATTTTGGTGGTAATCAGTTTGATGGCCCGGATGGCGTCGTCGTTGGCAGGGATGACGTAATCAATGGGGTCTGGGTCGCAGTTGGTATCTACCATAGCCACAATGGGTATATCGAGCTTGTTCGCTTCTTTCACAGCGGTGGCTTCTCGCCGCACATCGGTAATGAAAAGCATATCGGGGAGGCCTCGCATATCCTTAATGCCACCCAAGCGCTGATTTAGCTTCACAATCTCGCGCTCCAGTTGCAGAGCCTCTTTCTTGGGCAGCCGGTCAAAATCGCCGCGTTCCTTTCGCTCTTCCAGGTTCAACAGATAATCTATCCGTTGGCGTATCGTGCGCCAATTGGTTAACGTCCCTCCCAACCAACGCTGGTTGACATAGGGCATACCACACCGTTGTGCCTGTTCGGCGATGCTGTCCTGAGCTTGCCTCTTGGTGCCCACAAAGAGGACAATCCCTCCTTCGCTAACGGTGTCCCTGACCGCTTCGTAGGCCCTATCCAGGGCGGTCATTGTCTGCTGTAGATCAATAATGTGGATGCCGTTGCGCTCCGTGTAGATGAACGACCTCATCTTGGGGTTCCAACGTTTGGTACGATGACCAAAGTGTACCCCTGTCTCTAATAGCTCTTTCATCGTAACTACTGCCACTTTGTTTGCCTCCTTACGTTTTTATCTTCCACCCTCTTCACCCTGCCGAAGGACCTATCCAGTCAACTAGCTACTGGACTAGCACGTCTTCAGTCAGTCGAAGGGTGTGTTTGATTGGGAATTCCGGGTAAGAGTATAGCACATACTTTTCTATCAGGCAAGTCTGCACTGCAAAAAACAAGGGCTTGCGCAGCGAAAGCCTGGGGAGC
>CAZRSI010000011.1:0-21596 GCA_964602575.1 uncultured Anaerolineae bacterium | reverse complement strand
CGAGGACACTCCACCACGTAGTGACGCGGGAGGGGATTTCCGGCCTCCGCTAAGCTCTCGGCGATGGCTTCCTCATCAATGGTGAACTTCCAACCACATTTGAAACACGTCACGTTAATCATGGTTACCTCCACTATTCGAGGTAATGAGGCAGTGGGTACTTCGTTACCTCAGCTAGTCGTTATGCCAATTGTAATACTAGCTGGGGATTTTGGCAAGTGCACCTTTGACACAGGAAGGAAACTGTGGTAGTATCGGTACCGACTGTGCAAGACTCTTGGGGGTTTCCAAAACTCCAGGGGGCTGGGAGGGTGGACGATGTCTGACTCAAAACGAATCCTGGCCATTGACGTTGGGGCCGGTACTCAGGACATTCTATTGTACGAGAGCGGTAAAACGATGGAGAACTGTGTTCAACTGGTCCTTCCTTCGCGCACCACCATCGTGGCCGGGAGGATCAAGCAGGCTACAGTTCGCGGGACGGACGTTTTTTTGACAGGCAACCTGATGGGAGGCGGGCCCAGCGTCCGAGCTATCAAGAGGCACCTGAGGGCAGGGCTAAGGGTTTATGCTATGCCTCTGGCGGCTAAGACCATTCGCGACAACCCCCGCGAGGTGGAGGCCTTGGGCGTTCAAATCGTGGAACAGCCTCCGACCGATGCCGTGACCATCCGCACGGGCGATATTGATCTGGATGCCCTGAGCCGCGCCCTGGCCCTCTTCGATGTGGAGTTGCCCCAGCGCTATGCCATCGCCGTGCAGGATCACGGCGAAACGCTGAAGGGAAGCCAGCGTCGCTTTCGCTTCCAGCAATGGCAGCGCTTTGTGGAGCAGGGGGGAGATATCATAAAGCTCGCCTATCTGGAGGTGCCCTCTCACCTCACCAGGATGAGAGCCGTCCAGGCCGACGTGCCCGGCGCGATGCTGATGGATACCGGCTCGGCGGCGATCTGGGGCGCGCTCTGCGACGAGAAGGTGGCTGCTCACCAGGACGATGGGCTCATCATCCTTAACGTGGGCAACCAGCACACCATCGGCGTTTTACTGAGAGGGGAAAGGGTGTGGGGTCTGTTTGAGCACCACACCATGCTCATGAACCCCGATAAACTGGCTGCCTACGTAGATTCTCTGCGGGAGGGGACCCTAACTAACGACGAGGTCTATGGCGACAACGGTCATGGAGCCTATGTTCATCCCGATTACCCTGGCGATGGAGCTTTTCGATTCGTGGCCGTAACCGGGCCCAACCGAGGGGTGGTGGCAGACCTGGGCTACTACATGGCTGTACCATACGGCGACATGATGATGACCGGAGCTTTTGGTCTGGTGGCGGCCGCTCGCCGGTTGGGGCTGGTCGAGTAAATGTGCAACGCACTTCGAAAAGTGCGTTGCACATTAAATTCAGAGAGGAGGCTGTGACAAATGCACCCCAAAACCTTCAGGCCGAGTCCAAAATATCTCAGTAAGTTGCGCCTGATTGCCACCGTTGTGGCCCTGTTGATCCTAGGCGACGGCATTTTGCTTGGCTGGCTGATAAGCTTTGATCCGGAGACAGGCACGAGGGGTTCCGAGATTGCCGTCATCGTCACTGCCATCGTTGACGTCGCCTGGTGGGTGCCGGCTATGTTCCTGATTGGTTCCTACTATCGCAGCCTGAGCTATGAGGTTCGGGACGATGAGGTGATCGTGCGAGCGGGCATCTGGACCAAATCGATCAAGCATGTGCCCTATCGCGCGGTGACGAATCTGACGATCAAGCAGGACATCCTGGACCGTTGGCTCTTTGGCCTGGGCACACTCAACATTCAGACAGCCGGAATGAGCGGCCAGACCGGCGCTGAGGAGAAGTTGGTGGGTCTGTCTAATGTCCAGGAGGTTTATGAGCTTGTAGTCACGGAACTGCGGCGCTTCCGCGGAGGTATGGCTCCGACGGCTGCCAAGGTGGAGGCTGAACCGTCCAAGGTCTTTAACGAGATCCTGGCCGAAGTGCGAGCGATTCGGCAGTCGCTGGAGAGATTTAGGGGCGCCTAGGCGTTGCCGTGGGGATAGGCTACGGCATCGGCGTCACCACTGGCTGCAAAGTGGGGAGAGGTGTGATGAGGCGAACAGCCGGGGTGGGCGTGGGCCGCCTCGGTTTGGGGGCCGTTGTCAGCACCATCCCCAGGATCATGCTCAAGATCACAATCAGGCCCATGATTCCGATGATGATCCGTTGACTTCTGTTCCGCGAACGTCTCACTTTCCCCTCCGACAAAGTAGTAATTAGTTCTCGATACTGTCAAGTTCGGGTTTTTTGCCCCCAGCCCTTCCCTCCCCGCTGCGGGGAGGGAAGGGGATGGGTGGAGTAAGCACTCTTGAATTATACCATTATCTGTGCCTGTCAGTCAAGATGAACCTCTCTGACATCAACGTGCCCAGGGAATGGGAGCGGATCAGGCCCGAGTTTCTCAAAGGCACTATCATGGTGATAGGCGAGCCGGATAGCGGAAAGAGCACCTTCGCTCGCTATCTCTTCCTCCAATTGTGTCGTTGTCACAATCGGGTCGCCTTCCTGGATTGTGACGTGGGCCAGAGCACCCTTGGCCTGCCCACGACAATGAACCTGGCCCTCTCGGGCGGCGAACCGTCGGCGTTCCCACCTCAGGGTGAGCGCTTCTCCTACTTCGTTGGCTCAACATCTCCCAGGGGGCACATGCTGCCTACCGTTATCGGGGCCTATAAGCTGCAGCGAAAGGCCCAGGATCTGGGCGCGGAGGTTATTGTGGTGGATACCACCGGGCTGGTGAAGCGGGTGGCCGGGGGTGGGGCACTCAAACAGTGGAAAATCGAGCTCTTGGAGCCCTCGGTACTGGTGGGCCTGGCCAGGGGGCCAGAGCTGGAGCACATCCTCTGGTCATGGCGGTGGGATAAGCGGGTGCGGGTGTATGACCTTCCAGTATCGAGATACGTTAACGAGAAGACCAGGGCGAGACGTATAGCCAACAGGGAGGAGAAGTTTATGCGTTACTTCCAAAAGGCGCAGCCCCTGCGGGTGCCTTTCAGAGAGGTGGTGGTGTTCGGCATCGAAATGATGGCCGGCGGCAGAGTGCTGGCCTTCCAGGACGAAGAGGGCTTTGCTGTAGCCTTGGGGGTGGCCACGGCATACAATAGGGGAAGACGGGAGTTGGTGGTTACCACTCCTCTGCCCAGCCTGGAGGGGGTCAGCAGCATCCGCTTTGGCTCGCTAAAGCTGGACCCAACGACGGGGCAGGAGTTGAGGTCATGAGCGGAGATTTCTTATATGCGTGGTTACCTCATTCAGTTTCAGGGAAACAACTCTGGAAGTGCTATCCTCACCCATGGAGATGCCGTAAATAGTGTCGGCTATCTCAACAGTGTGCCGGTTGTGAGTAATGACGATGAACTGAGTTCGCTCCGACAGCTCCCGCAGCGCCTCTCGGAAGCGGCCAACGTTGGCTTCGTCCAGCATGGCATCCACTTCGTCCAGGAAGCAGAACGGGGTGGGACAAGCCTTCAGAATGGCGAAGATCAGGGCCACTGCTGTCAGGGCTCTCTCGCCTCCGGATAACAGTGCCAGGCTTTGCTTCCGCCGCCCCGGCGGCCGGGCGATGATGTCTACCCCGGTTTCCATCAAATTGTCGGGCTCTGTGAGAACCAGGTCAGCCGTGCCCCCGCCGAACAGCGAGGTGAAATACTCTTTGAATTCCTTCCGTACAGCCTCGAAGGTCTCTCTAAGATCCCTCTCCATCAGCTCATCCAGGTCCCCGATCACCTGGCGCAGGTTTCTGGCCGCCTTTTCCAGGTCCTCGGCCTGAGAGGTGAGGAAGTTGTAGCGCTCCAACATCTCTTCGTATTCCGCAGGAGCATTCAGGTTGACCGGGCTCAGGCGCTTGATCTGGGCTTTCAACCGTTGGATATCCTTTTCAAGGCCGGGCGGCAATTCCTCTTCGGCTGGCAGATCCGAAGGCAGAGAAGTGAGGGGGAATGGTGGGTCTTCGGGAATGTCATCGCCTATCTCCGTCTCCGGCAAGCCCAGATCGTTCTCTATCTGGCGCATCAGGCTGTTGAGTTCGTCTTTACGGCGTTCCACCTCCAGCATGGCTTTGGCCTGTAGGCTTTCGTACTCGCGAAGCTGGGGCCGAAGCTGGGCCTCTGACTTCTCCAGGGCCATGTGTTCGCTTTCCATAGCGGCCAGCTCTGCCTGGGTGGGCTCGATGCTATCAGCCACGGCTTTGATTTGATCCACCAGTTCCTTGGAACTAAGCCGCAAGTCTTCTATGCGAACGATTAGCTCGCGGCCTTCTGCCTTCAGTTTTTCTGCTCGTTCTTTCTTGGCCGCTACCTGCTCATCCAGTTGGCGCAACCTGGTTTGCAGATCTTGCCAGACCGCTCTCTGGTTCTCACAAGTTTGCTTCGCTATGGCGATGGCGGTTTTTAGCTCTGCTACTTTGCTTTCTATCTCTTCCAAACTCAGAGTGTCCAGGCGCTTCTTTAAGGCCAGGATCTGGTTTTGGGTTTTGCCGTTCTCCTCCTCCAGGCGTGTCAATTCCTCCGTGAGCAGTGCCTCTTTCTCGTCCAGGGCCTTCATCTCGGATTTCAGTTGGTCTTCAATGGCTTTCCGCCAGCCTATTTCTTGCTCCAGCAACTCCACCTGGCGCTGCTGAGAGGCCAGCTCTTCCTGCTTGGCCTGCTCTTTCGCCTTGACTTCGCGGGCCTTTTTCTCCAGGGCAGCCAGCTTTTCGGACAGGCGACGCTGGTTTGCCTCTTCGTCCTGGCATTGTGCCTCCAGGTCTGCGCGGCGTTTCTTGGCCTCGGTCAGACGCTGGGGTAACTCGCGCCACTCTCGTTCGCGGGCCAGCACTCCTGTGTTGCGGTCTCGCGCTGGCCCACCGGTGATGGCTCCGTTGGAACCGATGAGCTCGCCGGTGAGGGTGGCTATCTGGAACGTGTCGCTGGTATCTACGTGGGCCAACAGCCTCTGGGCGGTATCGAGGTCTTGAACAATGATGGTAGATCCCAGCAGATAGCGTTTCACTTCCGCGAGGAGGGGGTCGGATTCCACCAACTCTATAGCCAGGCCAATTACTCCCTCCATCTGGGGGAATGAGGGGGCGGTTTTCTTAGGCGCTCTGATTCTGTCCAGGGGCAGGAAGGTAGCTCGTCCCCTGCCGGTGTGCTTCAGGAATGCGATAGCTGCCCTGGCATCGGCCCAGGCGTTTACTACCACGTCGTGCAAGTGGGAACCCAGGGCGGCCTCGAGGGCCGGCTCCAGTTCGGCAGGCACGCGAATCAGTCTGGCCACTGGCCCCACAATGCCTTTCAACCGGCCATCCCTTACTGCTCGAAGCACCGCCTCTGTGCCAGTATAGTAGCCCGATTCCTCCTGCCTCATCCGTTCCAGCAGGTCGTACCGGGCTTGCAGCCGTGTTTCCTCTTGTTGCCTTTTGGCCAGCAGAGCCTGCAACTGAGCCTGACGCTCCTGCGATGCTTCGCTCTCTCGTTCCAACTCTTGCTTCTGGAGGGCCAGCGAGTCGGCTTCGGCCCGGATGGTTTCCAAGTCGCTTTTCAGGGTTTCTATGCGCTCCCGCAAGGTTGTCATCTTGGCCTGGTGCTCGGCCAGAGCGCTGCGATGTTCTTCCAGCTCTAAGGCTAGGTCTTCGCGGCGCTCGGAGAGCTGCGTCAGGCGGTTGCGCCGGTCGGCAGCCTCGGTGGCCAACTGGAAAGCCCGATCCTGGGCTTGCGTCAGCTCTTCCAGAACCGCCTGCCGTTCTCGCTTGCGGGCCTCCAGTTGCTGTTGAACCTCTGGCAGATGAGCCAACTGTTCTTGAAGCTGGGCTTCGGCTCGCTCCAGCGCTTCCTGAGCCTCTGCTGCCCTCTCCTGCTGAGCGGATCGGCTGGTTTCCAGAGAAGCTATCTCTTGAGTGAGCTCCTCGCTCTGCCTGCCGATGAGCCGCAGGCGTTCCTGGCTTACGGCTAGCGCCCGCTTCTTTCTTTCCGATTGGGCCTGCAGTTCTGATTCCTTGCGGCGCAGATCGTTGAGCTTCTGCCGCAGTTGGCTCTGCCGGGCCCTGAGTTCCGCCTTCCGCTGCTCTAATTTTTCCAGTCTGGCCTCGCGCTCTCGCGACAAGTTCTGCCGTTCCTTGGCCTTGGCCTCGGCCTGGCGGAGGGCTTCTTGCGCTTCTCGCCAGCGATGGGCATACCAGATGAGCAGGAGTTCCCGCAACTGTTGGGACAGCTCCTGGTATTGCCGGGCTCGCTGGGCCTGCTTCTCCAGTTGTCTCAGTCGGGGGGAGATCTCGTTGATGAGGTCGTTAACGCGGAGGATGTTCTCCTTGGTTTGCTCCAGCTTGTTGAGGGCTTCCGTGCGTTTGGCCTGGTGGACGCTGATGCCGGCAGCTTCCTCAAAGATGATGCGCCGTTCATTGGGCCGCAGGGACAAGACGGCGTCCACCAGGCCCTGACCGATGACGTTGTAGGTTCGGAGACCTACACCACCTTTGTCCAGCAGTTCGGTGATGTCCTTCAGCCGAACGCGATTGCCGTTGAGGAGGTATTCGCTCTCACCTGAGCGATAGGCGCGGCGGCTGAT
This sequence comes from uncultured Anaerolineae bacterium, assembly GCA_964602575.1. Lineage (GTDB taxonomy): Bacteria > Chloroflexota > Anaerolineae > VGOG01 > VGOG01 > CAZRSI01. The sequence goes on along the minus strand of CAZRSI010000011.1, from coordinate 15,007 downwards.
GGCTATCTCGCTGTACTCCACGGGCAGCCAACCGTCGCCATTGTCCAAGATAATGGACACCTGAGCCATGCCCTGGCGGGGGCGCTTCTCGCTGCCCCAGAAAATCATGTCCTCGGTGCGCTTGGCCCTGAGGATGCTGTAGCTCCGTTCGCCCAGCACCCAGCGTATGGCATCGGTGATGTTCGACTTTCCGCTGCCATTGGGCCCCACGATGGCCGTGACCCCGTGGTCGAAGACGAACTCTGTTTTGGTGGCGAAGGTTTTGTAACCCTGTAACTCCAGGCGCTTAAGACGCAATCCCAAACTCCAGCGGAATGATTCTTGTGTTTTCAACTAAATTTATATCAATTATACAACTTTTTTACATCTTTGTCAAAAGAGCTTGCTCCCAGTTCTCTTTTTATCCTTTGCAGGGCCACCTTTGCTGCTTCCTGCTCGGCCATCTGTTTGCTGGGTCCGACCCCTTGGCCGTAGACCTCGTCGCCGACGAGCACCTCTACAGTGAACTCTTTAGCGTGGTCAGGGCCGCGCTCGGCCACAGTGCGGTACGCCGGGGTGATCTGGAACCGGGCCTGGGTCAATTCCTGTAGCGTGCTCTTGGCATCTCGATACAGCTCTTCTTCCAAGATGCGCTTGACCTCGGGCTCGATGCATTTTAGGATAAATTCATTGGCCTTTTGGAGTCCTTGATCAAGGAGGATGGCTCCCACCAGGGCTTCGAAGGCAGCGCAGAGAATTGCCTCGCGCCTTCGACCACCGCTGCCTTCTTCGCCCCGGCTCAGCAGCAGGTGTTCACCGAGGTTGTAAGAGGCAGCGAAATGGGCAAGGGTTTCCCTTTTCACCAGGGCAGCGCGCAGACTTGTCAGTTGTCCCTCCCTCATCTCTGGAAAGCGGTTGTAGAGATACTTTGCCGTGAGGAAATCGAGCACCGCGTCCCCCAGGAACTCCAGGCGTTCGTTGTCGGACAAAGGGTAGTCGGGATTCTCGTTCAAGTAGGAGCTGTGGGTAAGCGCTCGCTGCAAGAGGGATTTGTCGTTGAAAGTTATTCCCAGTGTTTTCTCCAGCTCGGGCAGGTTGATCATGCCATTCATTGAGGAAGGGTGTGCGGTTTTTTCAGGTGGGTTCTTACTCATATGCCTTGATTACAATCGTCGCATTATGCCCTCCGAAGCCGGAGGAGTTGGAGAGTGCCACTTTGACCTCAGCCGGACGAGCCACATTGGGCACATAGTCCAGGTCGCATTCTGGGTCTGGGTACTCGTAGTTGATGGTGGGGTGGATAATCCCTTCCTGGATGGTCTTGACGCAAACAATGGCCTCCAGTGCTCCGGCCGCGCCCATGAGGTGGCCAGCCATGGATTTGGTGGAGCTAATAGGGACCTGATAGGCGTAGTCTCCGAAAACGGCCTTGATGGCTTTGGTCTCGTTCACGTCGTTCAGGGGCGTTGAGGTGCCGTGGGCGTTGATGTAGTCCACATCTGTCGGCTTCAGACTGGCCTTTTTCAATGCCCTCCTCATGGCCTTGGCGACGCCTATGCCTCCCTCGGCAGGGGCGCTGATGTGATAGGCGTCGGAGGTGGCTCCGTAGCCAACGATTTCGGCCAGGGGCCTGGCCCCTCTGCTTTGGGCATATTCCAGGTTCTCCAGAATCAAGACGCCCGCGCCTTCCCCGAGCACGAAGCCGTCGCGCTGGGCATCGAAGGGGCGGCTGGCTCGCTCTGGCTCGTCGTTGCGTCGCGAGAGCGCCCCCGTGCGGTGGAAGGCGGCCATCCCAAAAGGTACGAAAGGTGCCTCGCTACCGCCAGCGATGGCAGCGAGGGCGTCGCCTCGGCGGATGAGTTCGAAGGCTTCGCCAATGGCATTGGTGCCGGTGGCGCAGGCCGAGACAATGCAGAAATTGGGTCCCGCAGCGCCGAAGGTGATGGCGACCTGCCCCGCTGCCATATTGGGGATCATCATGGGCCCGGTTAGGGGGCTCACGCGCATAGGACCTTTCTCAAAAAAGATATGATAGCTCTTATCCATGGTGATCAGGCCACCTATCCCAGAGCCGATAATCACCGCCACGTCGTCGGCATTGCTTTCGTCAATGGTGAGGTGCGCTTGCTCCAAAGCCTGGGCCGTGGAGGCGATGGCAAATTGAATGTATCGGTCCAGGCGACGGGCTTCCCTGTGGCCCATGTAATCCTCTGGATTGAAGTCCTTTACCTCGCAGGCGATCTGAGTCAAGAACGGTGAAGGGTCGAAGTGGGTGATGCGTCTCGCCCCGGATTTCCCTGCCAGCAGGTTCTGCCAGGTGCTCTCCACGTCCAGACCCAGAGGGTTGATGGTTCCCATGCCTGTGATCACCACTCTTGTTAAGTTCATTGTCATTCTCCTTTTCGCTAATTTTGTGAGTTAAGCAGAACTGACACCAGTGCACTTTCACAAAACAGACCTTGACTTTTCACCGTGCCTGCTGAGCGCCGAGCTGAAGCTCGACGCTGAAAGAACAAAGCCCTACGAGCTGAAATTCAGCCCCCGAAGGCATGTCCTGAGCATGCCGAAGGGGGCTTTGCCCTTTTAGCCCAGTGCTTCAGCGCTGAGCACACTGCTTTGACGTGTCCGCCCCGTACAACTTTAGCGAAGATGCCTTCGCGGGGCATGACACAATCGCCGGCCTAGTAGTAGATGGCGCAGCGGTCGTGGCAGAGCTTGCCATGCCGGGTTATTTCCAGGATCACCTCTTCGCCAATCGGCATGAGCATCGCCAACGATGCTCCAATCCTCCCTCAGCTCGGCTTCTCCCACGTTCTGTCACGTTCTGTTTGCGTACTTCTTTCTTTTTGCTGGTGCATACAGCGACCACGGTACCCTTCGTTTCCGTTGACTCCTTACTCGAGCACTATGTCCCCGCTCTTGCCACCGCTCTTGCGGACCAGGCGGATGTTGTTGATGCGCATGGCCCGGTCCACGGCCTTGCACATGTCGTAGATGGTCAGCGCAGCCATAGCCACAGCAGTGAGGGCTTCCATCTCCACGCCCGTTTTGCCGGTGGTTTTCACTGTAGCGGTTATCTCGATGCAGCTCTCTGTTTCGTGGGGTGTGAACTCGACGGCTACGTGGGTTAGAAGCAGCGGGTGGCACATCGGAATCAGTTGGTGGGTGTGCTTGGCGGCCATGACGCCCGCCACCTGGGCCACAGTCAGCACGTCGCCCTTGGGGATACCGCCCTCTTGGATCAGAGCCAGCGTCTCAGGGCGCATGATGATCTGGCCCTTGGCTACCGCTACCCGCTCCGTATCCGGTTTCCCGCCCACGTCCACCATGCGAGCGCGGCCAGATTCGTCAATGTGGGTGAGCTCTTTACTTTCCTTCAGTGTCTCAACCTCCTGTACAGTTGGAACATTTCCCGGATAGACCGCAGCACCACCTTGATATTAGCTCCGGTCTGCTGTCCGAAGGTCCTGGGGTAGTGATGCACACCGACCTCTGCGAAGCGGAATCCCTGGCGCTTCGCCTTGACCAGCAGTTCGATCTGGTAGACCTTTTCCTCGCCCTGAAGTGGCTCTACCGCTTCGATGACCGATTTCTTGATGAGCTTGAAGCCGCAGGAGTAGTCCCGTACATCCATGCCGAGCAGGATGCGGGGGATCAAAGCCCAGCCGAAGGTATAGATGCGTCGGATGATGGAATCGGCTCTGTGGAGGCGATAGCCCAGGATAAGGTCTGCGCTATCGGTGAAAGGCAGGAATCGCTTGATGTCGGCGAAGTCGAACTGGCCGTCGGAGTCGATGAACGCTACCCAGGGGTACACGGCGGCTCGGAATCCGGTGCGCAAAGCGGCCCCGTATCCCAGGTTCTTTTGATGGTGGATAGCTCTCACACTGGGGTGCGTTTTGGCCAACTCCTCTGCAACCTCTGCCGTGCGGTCCTGAGAGCCGTCATTGACGATAATCACCTCGTATTCCTCGGCCACCTCGGGGAGGATTTGCAAAGCTTTCTCTACGACTACGGGGATGTTCTTCTCTTCGTTGTATGCCGGAAAAAAGACCGATAGTTGTGCGAGTTTCTGCTTCTTTGTCATCTGTCCCTCTCTGAATGCTTATCCGAAAACCGCTCAAGGAGGGGTGTCCTCGTACCGCCCGACGGCGAGGACGCCGTCGGGTAGCTTGGGTTTCCGGAAAGGCTCTAGATGCTCTATTGCTGCGGTGCGCCTATGGGCTTCTTGAAGATTATACCATAAGTGCTTTTTTAGCTCAAGAATGACAACACCGTGAACGGCCTTTGGTTGCGCTCTTTGTCATAATCGTCCCTTTGTAGTATAATTATCCCTGGGAGGTAATCGAGCCATGTTGGGTCGTTCAAAGAGGCTAAAGAACAGCCTGGTGCGGACCCGTCAATCTTTTTTCGGACGGGTCGCTGGTTTGTTTGGGGCCAATGAGATTAACGAGGAGTTGTGGGAGCAACTAGAGGAGCTCCTTATCCAGGCCGACGTGGGGGTGAATACCACCATCGAGCTGGTGGAGAGGTTGCAGGAGCGGGTCAGCAAGGAGCGAGTACGGGATGCCCGGACCGTGGAGGGGATGCTGAAAGAGGAGTTGGTGGCTATCCTAGACAGCGATTTCCCCTGGCGCATAAACGAGCCACGGTTGCTAACCGTCGTTTTGGTGGTGGGGGTCAATGGTTCGGGTAAGACCACCAGTATCGCGAAGCTGGCGCATTACTATCAAAAGCAGGGCAGAAAAGTGATCCTCGGCGCGGCGGACACCTTCCGGGCGGCAGCTATTGACCAGCTCAGAATCTGGGGGCAGCGGGTGGGTTGCGACGTTATCGCCCACCAGCCGGGGGCGGATCCGGGCGCTGTGGTCTACGATGCCATCCGGGCCGCCAGAGCCCGGGGCGCGGATATGCTCATTGTGGACACGGCTGGTCGCCTGCACACCAAGTACAACCTGATGCAGGAGCTAAAGAAAGTGCGCGGTGTGGCGGCCAAGCTGGTTCATGAGGCGCCCCACGAGACCCTTCTGGTACTGGACGCCACGACAGGCCAAAACGCCCTCTCCCAGGCCAGGCACTTTCGAGATAGCGTGGAGGTAACGGGCGTTTTCCTGGCCAAACTCGATGGCACAGCCAAAGGCGGGGTCGTCTTCGCCATCGCCAGGGATCTGGGGCTGCCCATCCGCTTCGTGGGCACCGGCGAGGGCCTGGAGGACCTGGCCGAGTTCGATGCCCAGGCTTTTGTGGAGGGGTTGTTTAGCGAGTGATTGGTCAACGGATGAGATAACGGATTATCGGATGACTGTTGCCGCATCCGCTAATCCGCTAAGCCGTAGGCCATCCGTTGGCAGATTTGGGAGGTGAGCAATTTATGGAGGAACTGAAGAGCGAACTAGAAGAGTTAGGGCAACGCATCGAGCAGATAAAGGAGCGTCTTTGACCTGGCTAGCAAGGAGCAGGAGATAGCGCGGCTGGAGCAGCAAGCGGCCCAGCCTGAGTTCTGGGATCGCCCCAATGAGGCTCAGGCTGTGATGCGTAAGTTGAACTCTCTGAAGGAGGAGGTGGATACCTGGAAGGGGTTGGCAGATCGGGTAGCCGATGCCCAAATGCTTCTCAACCTGGCTATGGCCGATGAGGACGAGGCCATGGTTGATGACATAGCCCGCGAAGTCGAGGCCGTTAAGGCTGAACTGGGGCGCCTGGAATTCCGGTTGCTCCTATCAGGTCCTCACGACAAGGATGATGCTATCCTGGCCATACATGCTGGGGCAGGTGGCACCGAGGCCCAGGATTGGGCCGAGATGTTGCTCCGTATGTACCTGCGCTGGGCCGAGAGCCGAGGCTACAAAACCAATATCCTGGACAGCATGCCCGGCGAGGAAGCGGGCTTGAAGAGAGTTATCGTCGGTGTTGAAGGAGACTATGCCTATGGCTACCTAAAGGCCGAGAAGGGCGTCCATCGCCTGGTGCGGCTCTCCCCCTTCGATGCTGCTCACCGGCGGCATACCTCCTTTGCTCTGGTGGAGGTCTGGCCAGACATCGGGGAGGAGATACAAGTTGACATAAACCCCGATGACTTACGCATTGACACCTTTCGCTCCAGTGGCCCTGGTGGCCAGCACATGCAGAAGACCAGCTCGGCCGTTCGCATTACCCATCTGCCCACGGGGATTGTGGTTACCTGTCAGAACCAGCGCTCGCAGGCGCAGAATCGGGAGACGGCCATGAAGATTCTGCGGGCTCGCCTGTTCGCTCTTGAGCAGGAAAGGCAGGAGGCGGAGCAGGCCCGTCTCAAAGGCAAGCATGTTGAAGCTGGCTGGGGGAATCAAATCCGCTCCTACGTTCTCCACCCTTACAAAATGGTGAAAGATCTGCGTACTGGATTCGAGACAAGCAATGCCGAAGCTGTCCTCGATGGAGAGTTGGACGACTTCATCGAGACGTATCTGCGGTTCACACTGGGGGAAAACACAGCGAACTCACGCAGCGAAGCCGGGGGAGCTTGAGGGCGTGCGCAGCGAAAGCCTGGGGAGTACGAGGGGTGCCCCTTCGTCTCTCCTCTCCCCCCGAATGTTGGGGCTTGCGCCCAACTGCTGCGCAAGCCCGCTTGAGCCCTTACTTGACAATTTTGAACAAAAGGCGTATAATTATTGCGCATAAAACGACCACGATGGTCGGGGAGCGATGGGAGAGCTATTCCCAGGCGCTCTTTTTTGCGTTTTTAGGAACAAGAGAAGGTATGGATCAGTGATTGACACCGTCGAGGAGCTGCTAACCCAATTCGAAGAGTACCTGACGCGGTTGGCTCTGGCATCATCAACCATCGTGAACTACTTGACCGACCTTAGAGCCTTTGCCCGTTGGCATGTCGAGACCAAAGGGCCAACCGTTTCGTTGCTGGAGTTGACGCCCGAAGATATCCAAGAGTATCGTCGGTACATGCAGACCTGTGAGAATTGGTCTTCCGCCACGATCAATCGGCGTCTGCAAGCAATTCGCAAATTCTACCGCTTCACGACGGAAAAGGGCCTGACGGAAAACAACCCTGCATCTGAGGTGCAGTTGATTCCGACCTCTGAGCCTCATCCGCCCCGGATCCTGACTTCTGATGAGGTTGCCAGACTGTTGGAAGCAGTCCAAGGGGGGCGACCCAGCCTGGTCAAGCGCGATTATGCGATTCTTCAGTTGTTGTTACAGACAGGTATCAAGTTGGGAGAGTTGACGGAGCTACGCTTGTCCGATGTCCAACTGTGGGGCAATGGAGAGGGATTGCTGTTGGTTGGAGAGGGCGATGGACATGGAGGCCGCCAGATTCCCCTGAATTCTGTGGCCTGCGCGGCTTTGCAGGAGTACCTGCGGGTTCGCCCCTCCTTGGCTGTTTCTGACAAGCTTTTCCTCAGTCAGGATGGAAATCGCATCTCCAAGCGCACTGTTCAGCGATTGGTGAGCCTTTATGCCGAAGCTGCTGGGCTGGAGGATGTGTCAACCTATGTCTTACGGCATACCTTCGCAGTGTCCACATTGGCAGAGACAGGGGATATCTCCCTCGTAGCGCGGTTGCTGGGCCATCGCTGCAAGGAGACCACTGCCAAGTACCTAGCTGCTTGCGAACAATATCCAACATCTGATACCCAATAGCCAATATCTAATACCCAGTAACAATATCCAGCTCTGATCGTCCTGGGCCAGGATCTCTAGGCCGAGTTGTGTCGCCTCGGCCAGAGGCCTTCGATAATCGAGAGTTAGCATCTGAAGTAGGAGGCAGAACTTGAACGTAAAAGACTTCACCGCTTTACGCATTAGCCTGGCTTCGCCGGAGGAGATCCGTTCCTGGTCGTATGGCGAGGTCACCAAGCCGGAGACTATCAATTACCGTCGCCTGCGGCCGGAAAAAGATGGTCTTTTCTGCGAAGCTATCTTTGGGCCCACCAGGGATTGGCAATGCTACTGCGGCAAGTACAAGAATGTCCGTTACAAGGGCATTATCTGCGATAAGTGTGGGGTGGAGGTGACTCGCTCCTCGGTCCGACGGGAGCGTATGGGTCATATTGAGTTGGCAGCTCCGGTGGCCCATGTGTGGTACACGCGGCGCGTGCCCAGCTACCTAGGGCAACTGTTGGATATCCCACGACGACATCTGGACCGCGTGCTCTACTTTGCTGAGTATATCATCACCGAGATAGACGAAGAGGCGCGGCGGAAGGCTCTCCATCGCCTGGAGGAAGAACTGGCCCAGGGTCGGGCTCGTTTGGAGAAGGACACCCAGGAGGAGATCGAATCCCTGGAGCTAAAGGTGGCCGAGAAGGTAGAGGAGCTCAAAGTGGAGCAGTCGGCAACCCATCAGCGCCTGGAAGAGGAACTGTCTACGGCCACCGAGGCAATCATGAAAGAGGCCCAATCCTTGCAAGCCAAGCTGGAGGCTCGGCAGGGTAAGAAAGTGCGCGTTCCCTTGGTTTTCTCGCCGGCGGAGAAGGTTATTGTTGATAAGGGCGAGGAGGTGGGTAGAGAGCATTTGGCGCTTTTGAACAGGGTTGTACGTGAGAAGCTGAGCGAGATCGAGGCCCCAATCAGAGCTCAACAGGAAGAGAACAAAGCCAGGTTGCAGGCTCAGATTCAGGACCTGCAAGAGGCTTTGAAGGAAGAGACCGAAGAGCTGCAAGCCAAGTTGCAGCGGGAAATCGAGGCCTTGAACGAGAGAATCCAGGCCGATCGCGAGGAACTCTTAGACCTGGCGCAAATGCAGCTCTTGGACGAGGCTCGCTATCGGGAATTGAGGGCGAAATGGGGCCAGGTGTTCAAGGCCGGCATGGGCGCTGAGGCCTTCTATGAGATTCTGAAGAGGATGGATTTGGATGCCCTGGCCAAGGAACTTTGGGCCGAGATCCGCTCTGGCCGCTCGAAGCAGCGCCGCAAGAAGGCGATCAAAAGGCTCCAGGTGGTGGAGGCTCTGCGGAAATCGGGCAACCGGCCCGAGTGGATGATCCTGACCGTGTTGCCTGTCATCCCTCCAGAGCTCAGGCCCATGGTCCAGTTGGATGGGGGTCGCTTTGCTATCAGCGATCTGAATGACCTCTACCGGCGGGTGATCAACCGCAACAACCGGCTCAAGCGCTTGTTGGAGCTGGGTGCGCCCGATGTGATTGTGCGAAATGAGAAGCGCATGCTCCAGGAAGCGGTGGATTCCCTGATTGACAACAGTTACCGAGGCAAGGCCAAGTCTCGGCGTGGTCAACGGGAACTGAAATCTCTCTCGGACATGCTTAAAGGCAAGAAAGGGCGCTTCCGCCGTAACCTTCTGGGCAAGCGCGTGGACTACTCTGGGCGCTCGGTCATCGTTGCGGGTCCTGAACTGAAACTACATCAGTGCGGTCTGCCCAGGAGCATGGCCCTGGAGCTCTATCGCCCCTTTGTGATCAGTAAGCTGGTGCAATACAACTATGCTAATAACGTCAAAGGGGCCAGGCGGATCATCGAGCGGGAACGCCCGGAAGTGTGGGAGATCCTGGAGGAGGTGGTCAAGGAGCATCCTGTCTTGCTCAACCGGGCCCCTACCCTGCACCGCCTGGGTATTCAGGCCTTCGAACCTGTCCTGGTGGATGGCAAGGCCATTCAGATCCACCCGCTGGTGTGTGCTGCTTTCAACGCCGACTTCGATGGCGACCAGATGGCTGTGCATGTGCCGCTATCCAAAATGGCCGTCGAGGAGACGCGCAAGCTCATGCTCTCCACGAAAAACTTGCTCAAGCCAGCTCACGGCGAGCCCATTGTAGGTCCTACCAAGGACATGGTAATGGGGTGCTACTATCTCACCATGGAAAGGGAAGGCTGTCGCGGTGAGGGCAAGGTTTTCGCTGACCTGGACGAGGTTGCCCTGGCTTACGAGCTGGGAAAGGTGGACCTCCATGCCAAGATCAAGGTGCGGCGTGTGCGAGAGAGGATCGAGGACGAGACCAGTTTGGTGGAGACCACTGTCGGCCGGGCTATTTTCAACCAGATCTTGCCGGATGAATTACGATTTGTAAACGAAGTTATGGACAAAGGGCGCCTCAAAGACCTGGTGGCCAAGTGCTACCAAAAACTTGGCCTGGAGGCGACCACTGAGCTGGTGGATAAGATCAAGGACATTGGCTTCAAGTATGCTACTCGCTCAGGGGCGAGCATCGCTATTTCCGACCTGACCATACCTGAGGCCAAGAATACCATCATAGCAAGAGCCTCAGAGCAGGTGCAGGAGGTGGAACGCCAGTATAGGCGTGGCCTGTTGACTGAGGATGAGCAGTATTCCAAGACCATAGAGCTCTGGACGAGGGCTACTGATGAGGTAACCGAGGCTGTGGCTAAGTCCCTGGATCCCAATGGCCCCATCCAAATGATGGCTAAGTCCGGGGCTACTAAGGGGGGCTTCCAGCCTATTCGACAGCTTGCAGGCATGCGTGGCTTGATGGCTGACCCATCTGGGCGCATTATCGCCTTGCCCATCGTCTCCAACTTCCGGGAGGGCCTGTCCAGCTTGGAGTACTTCATCTCCACCCATGGGGCGCGTAAGGGCCTGGCCGATACAGCTCTGCGCACGGCCGACGCTGGCTATCTCACCCGGCGGTTAGTAGACGCAGCCCAGGATGTGATCGTCAATGCCTGGGATTGTGGTACGAAGAGCGGTATTTGGATCAGGAAGTCGGATGATGTGGGCGGGCAGACTTTGGGAGAGCGTATTCTGGGCCGGGTAGCAGCAGGACCGGTTGTTGATCCCCGTACCGGCGAGATCATCGTTGCCCCAGGGGAGATGATCGAGGAAGACGAGGTGGAAGCCATCGAGGCAGCCGGAATAGAAGAGGTGTACGTCCGCTCGCCTATGACCTGTCAGCTTCGGTATGGCATCTGTGCCATGTGCTACGGACGCGACCTGGGCCGCGGTAAAATGGTGGAGGTGGGAGCTGCGGTAGGCATCATAGCGGCTCAATCCATCGGCGAGCCAGGTACTCAGCTCACCCTCCGCACGTTCCACACCGGTGGAGTAGCTCTGGGTGGTGACATCACTCATGGTCTGCCAAGAGTGGAGGAGCTTTTCGAGGCCCGCAAGACCCCCAAGGGCGAGGCCCTCATGTCCGATATTGATGGGATGGTGGAAATCCGGCGCGAGGAAGGGGTGCGTTACATCAAGGTGGTCAACAGCCAGGTTTTCCGAGACGAATACGACATCAAGTATGGCTGGAAAATCCTGGTTGAGGACGGTGATGAGATAGCCAGTGGAACGCCCATCGCCAGCCGCGGCGAAAAGCGGATACTGGCCAAGAATGGCGGACGGGTCTTGCGGGAGAACCGCCACATTACTGTGGTCTACGAGAGGCGGGAGGAGCGGGAGTATGAGGTGCCATCGGCGGCCAGGTTGACCGTGAGCGAGGGCGAATGGGTGAAGGCGGGTCAGCAACTAACCGAGGGGTCAAAGAACCCCCATCGCATCCTGCGCATCCTGGGGCGAGAGGCTACTCAGCTATACTTGCTGTCGGAGATCCAAAAGGTGTATCGCTCTCAGGGGGTGAATATCAATGACAAGCACTTCGAGATCATCATCCGTAAGATGTTGAGCAAAGTGCAAGTGACCTCCTCGGGCGATACAGACCTCCTGCCGGGAGAACTGGTGGATCGTCTGGACTTCGCTAAGATCAACGCCAAAGTGGCCGCGGAAGGTGGCCGCCAGGCCACTGCTAACCCGGTTCTGTTGGGCATCAGCAAAGTGGCTCTCAACACCGACAGCTTCCTTTCGGCAGCTTCCTTCCAGCACACCATCAGGGTTCTCGCTGGCGCGGCTATCGCGGGTAAGCAGGATAACCTCTATGGCTTGAAGGAGAACGTCATCATCGGCAAGCTGATTCCGGCGGGAACGGGTTTCAGGGGTAGGCCAGGACATGAAGGTGAGTTCTCTGTTGATAGTTACGAAGGCGTGAAGCTGCTAACAGCTCAGAAGGCTGAAGAATCTGCTCCTCCGCAGGCGGAGGCGGCTGCTGAACAACAAGTGGTGCCAAAGGTGGATACAACCAAGTTACCTCTGGTTGCTAGCTAGAAGCGGTGCGACTTGCTTGTAAGAAAGGGCGGTGATCGGGCTTAGTTCGGTCACCGCCTCTTCGTTGGGGTGGTGGCGGGCGTGCGCAGCGAAAGCCTGGGGAGTACGAGGGGTGCCCCCTCGTCTCTCCTCTCCCCCCGAATGTTGGGGCTTGCGCCCAATCGCTGCGCAAGCCCGTGGTGATCTATGTTTGACAAAAACCCGGAAATATCGTATAGTAAATCCAATGAAACGTTAGAAATCGGAGTGGAAAGGGAGCATCCTTATGGAAATCGGGACGGTACGACAGGTAGACATCGGCCGCGAGATGCAACAGGCATATCTCGACTATGCCATGAGCGTGATCGTCTCCCGGGCCTTGCCAGACGTCCGCGACGGTTTGAAGCCGGTGCACCGCCGTATCCTCTACGCCATGCACGACATGGGCCTCTACCCCGACAGACCCTACAAGAAAAGCGCTCGTATCGTGGGCGAGGTGCTGGGTAAGTACCATCCCCATGGGGATGCGGCGGTCTACGATGCTATGGTTCGCATGGCCCAGGATTTCTCCGTGCGCTACACCCTGGTGGATGGGCAGGGCAACTTCGGCAGCGTGGACGGCGACCCGCCAGCGGCCATGCGCTACACTGAGGCCCGGCTGGCTCCCATCGCCATGGAGATGCTGAGCGATATTGATAAAGAGACGGTGGATTTCGCTGATAATTTCGATGGCACCCTGCAAGAGCCCACCATCCTGCCGGCCAGGATTCCTAACCTGCTCGTCAATGGCAGTTCTGGTATCGCGGTGGCCATGTCTACCAGCATTCCACCCCATAACCTGGGCGAGGTGTGCGATGCCCTGATCTACATGATAGACCATGCCAAGAAGCTGGATGAGGTCACCGTCGAAGAACTAATGCAATTCATCAAGGGGCCCGATTTTCCCACTGGCGGAGTGGTTTATCGCTATCAACCAGGTGGGGGAGACGGAGCAGAGACAGATGCCATCCGCAGCGCTTACGCTGTGGGGAGGGGGCGTATCACTGTTCAGGCCAGGGTCCACATCGAGGAGATGACCCGCAATCGTCATCGCATCGTGGTCACCGAGTTGCCCTATCAAACCAGTAAGAACAACCTCATCGAGAGAATCGCTGAGCTGGTTCGTGATGGTCGCCTGGAGGGTATCACCGACCTCAGGGATGAGTCCGATCGCCAGGGTATGCGGCTGTGCATCGAGTTGACCCGTACCGTGGACCCCAGGGAGGTGTTGGCCGATCTTTTTCGGCTGACGCCTATGCAGAGCACTTTCAGCATCATCATGCTGGCCTTGGTGGATGGTGAGCCCCGGCTCCTTTCCCTCAAGAGGGCTCTGCAACACTATCTCGAACACCGCCGTGAGATCGTCACCCGCCGCAGCCGCTATGAACTGCAACGAGCTCAGGAGCGGGCCCACATACTGGAAGGGTTGTTGGTGGCTCTGGCCAACCTGGACGAGGTCATCGCCATCATCCGCCGCTCCCGCACGACGGACACGGCACGCAAAAACCTCCGCCGCAAGTTCAAGCTGACTGAAGTCCAGGCTCAGGCCATCCTGGACATGCCCCTGCGACGGTTGGCTGCCCTGGAGCGTAAAAGGATCGAAGAAGAGTACAAAGAAAAGCTCAAGCTCATCCGGCAGTTGAAGAGCATTCTGCGCAGCCCCAAGAAGATCATGGGTCTGATCAAGGAGGAGCTCCAGGAGATCAAGGCTAAATATGCCGACCCGAGGCGAACTCAGATTGTGGAACGGGCGAAACTAGAGCTCACCGCTCGAGACCTGCTGCCCGACGAGGAGGTATTGGTAATCATTACCAGGGATGGTTTGATCTCGCGACGTCCTCTGGACCGTGGTATCAAAACCTCTGCTCGACCGGCCAAAGACCCTCTCGACAAGCTGCTGGTGGCCAACACCCGTGACGAGATGTTCCTCTTCACGGCTGACGGGCGGGCTGTGTCCTTGCCTGTGCATCAGATACCGGAGACCGATGGTCAGGGTGAGCACTTCGCCAGCATCACCTCTCTGTGGCGACGTCACAAGGTGGCCGCCGCTCTTGCGCTGCCCATCGCAGTGGGGAAGCAGCCTTCTTCCCAGGCCGTGGAGGGGTATCTGTTCCTGGCTACCCGGCTAGGCAAAGTCAAGCGGGTCGCCATGGCCGATTTCCTGGCCGCCCGGGGTGCTGAGTTTGTCGTTATGGGTGTGGATGAAGGCGACGAGTTAGGGTGGGTTGCTGTAACAAAAGGTGAGGAGGAGGTGATCCTGGTCACGCAAAAAGGGCAGGCCATTCGCTTCTCGGAAGAGGATGTGCGGCCCATGGGGTTACCAGCCAGCGGTGTGATGGGCGTCAAGCTGGCTAAAGGCGATCAGGTGGTGGCTATGGACCTGGTGCAAGCCAGGGCCAGTCTCTTCGTGGTCAGCAGTGCGGGTTACGGCAAATGGACATCCCTGGCCGAGTATCCCGTCCAAAAACGCTATGGAGCGGGGGTAGTCACCGCCAAGTTATCGCCGAAGACGGGGAATCTGGTGGGTGGCTGCGTTGTCAGGGGCGACGATGAAGTGATTCTGATCTCAGCCCGAGGAGCCGCGAAAAAGCTCCGGGTGCGGAGTGCGCCGCGCATGAGACGTGCTACCCGGGGCAAGAGCCTGCTGTCGCTGCGGAGCGGCGACAGCCTGGTCAGCGTTGTTTGTTATAGAGAGGATGGAGCTGAATAAGAGCTAGTTTGATTGGGAGTGCGGGCGCGCGCTTGCGTTGCTTAAAGCCTGCCCAGAAACCCCTGTAGCTCCCGCTGGACCTTAGTACAGCCTTCCGGAAGTTCGTTCCGAGTTTGCTCGGTGCCAGCGCTTCTCCGGGCGGCGTGGCGAACGGGAAACTCGGAACGAATCTATGCATCAGTGTACTTAGTACAGCGATGCATAAATTCGTTGCCGGTTTGAAAAACGGGCATTGATGA